>NZ_JBFTLQ010000058.1:0-52342 GCF_056396525.1 Cupriavidus sp. 05T41 | reverse complement strand
AGCAGTACCTGKAATCCCTCAACGACGGCCGCGATGTCTGGGTCGGCAACGAGAAGATCKACAACATTGCCACCCATCCGAAAACGCGCGACTACGCCCGGCGGCATGCCGACTTCTACGACCTGCACCACCGCCCCGACCTGCAGGACGTCATGACGTTCATTGACGACGACGGCKAGCGGCGCGCCATGCAGTGGTTCGGCCACCGCGACAAGGAACAGCTGCGCCGCAAGCGCAAGTACCACGAGACCGTCATGCGCGAGATGGCCGGCGCGTCCTTCCCGCGCACGCCGGACGTCAACAACTACGTGCTGACCACCTATATCGACGACCCGCAGCCGTGGGAGACGCAGTCCATCGGCGCCGAAGGCCGCATCAAGGCCGCGAACATCGTCGACTTCATCCAGTTCGCCAAGGAGCGTGATTTCAACTGCGCGCCGCAGTTCGTCGACCCGCAGATGGACCGCTCCAACCCGGACGCACAGCAGAAATCGCCGGGCCTGCGCGTGGTGGAAAAGAACGACGAAGGCATCGTGGTGTCCGGCGTCAAGGCCATCGGCACCGGCGTGGCCTTCGCCGACTGGATCCATATCGGCGTGTTCTTCCGCCCCGGCATCCCGGGCGACCAGATCATCTTCGCCGCCACCCCGGTCAACACCAAGGGCGTCACCATCGTCTGCCGCGAAAGCCTGGTCAAGGATGATCCCATCGAACATCCGCTGGCTTCGCAGGGCGACGAGCTCGACGGCATGACCGTGTTCGACAACGTCTTCATCCCGTGGTCGCACGTATTCCATATCGGCAACCCCGAGCATGCCAAGCTCTATCCGCAACGGGTGTTCGACTGGCTGCACTACCACGCCCTGATCCGCCAGATGGTGCGCGCCGAGCTGGTGGCCGGCCTGGCCGTGCTGATCACCGAGCATATCGGCACCAACAAGATCCCGGCCGTGCAGACGCGGCTGGCCAAGCTGATCGGTTTTCACCAGGCCATGCTGGCACACGTGATCTCCAGCGAGGAACTCGGCTTCCATACGCCGGGCGGGCACTACAAGCCGAACATCCTGATCTACGACTTCGGCCGCGCGCTCTACCTGGAGAATTTCTCGCAGATGATCTACGAGCTGGTCGATTTGTGCGGCCGCAGCGCACTGATCTTCGCCAGCGAAGACCAGTGGAACGACGAAAAGCTCAACGGCTGGTTCGAGCGCATGAACAGTGGCCCGGTGGGCAAGCCCCACGACCGCGTCAAGATCGGCCGCGTGATCCGCGACCTTTTCCTGAGCGACTGGGGCAACCGCCTGTTCGTGTTCGAGAACTTCAACGGCACGCCGCTGCAGAGCATCCGCATGCTCACCATGCAGCGCGCCGAGTTCTCCGGCGCGGGTMCCTACGGCAAGCTGGCGCGCCAGGTCTGCGGCATCGACGCCACCGCGGCCGACGAGACCGAATACAAGAAGACCGCCGACTACGCCAAGGCGCTGGATTCGGCCCGCCACCAGGAGGAAGTGGCACTGGCCGGCGCACTGTCCATCTGAACCCGGCCGACCAGCATCCCGCCCGCCGGCGTGGCCCCTTGCCGCGCCGGGCGGCCGGCTTTCCATTGCTTCCGTCCGTATCACAAAGGAACCCCGACATGCCCAAGAACGACATCCTCGACACCCTGTTCGGCAACGCCCGCAGCCAGAACGGCTGGCGCGACCGCTCCGTCTCCGACGCGCAGCTGCGCGAAATCTACGAGCAGATGAAATGGGGCCCGACCTCCGTCAACTGCTCGCCCGCGCGCATCGTGTTCGTGCGCACGCAGGACGCCAAGCTCAAGCTGAAGGACGCGCTCGCCCCCACCAACGTCGACAAGGTGATGAACGCACCGGTGGTGGCCATCGTCGGCTACGACACCAACTTCCACCAGGCGCTGCCCGAACTGTTCCCGCACAACCCGGCGGTCAAGGCCTGGTTCGAAGGCGAGGAAAAGAGCGCCTTCCGCGAGACCACTGCGTTCCGCAACGGCACGCTGCAGGGCGCCTACCTGATCCTGGCCGCGCGCGCGGTGGGGCTGGACTGCGGCCCGATGTCGGGCTTCAACAATGCCGCCGTGGACGCGGCCTTCTTTGCCGGCACCGCCATCAAGTCCAACTTCATCTGCGGCCTGGGCTACGGCGATCCCGCCAAGGTCTTCGCACGCAGCCCGCGGCTGTCGTTCGAGCAGGCCTGCACGCTTGCATGAGCGCGCAGTCCGGCCAATCGCTTCCTTACCGGTCCCCCAACGCAGGAGAAATAACCATGCGCAATCTCGACCAAGACACCATCACGCAGGCGGTACTCGCGCGCCTGACCGATACCCCGGATCCGCGCGTCAAGGAGATCGTGACCAGCCTGGTGCAGCACCTGCACAGCTTTGCGCGCGAGGTCAGGCTCACCGAGGCCGAATGGCTCAGGGGCATCCGCTTCCTCACCGACACCGGCCACAAGTGCGACGACAAGCGCCAGGAGTTCATCCTGCTGAGCGACGTGCTGGGGCTGTCGATGCTCACCGTGTGCATGAACAACCAGAAGCCGCCCGGCTGCACGGAGGCCACGGTGTTCGGCCCTTTCCATGTCGAAGGCGCGCCGCAGTTCGAGGATGGCGCCGACCTCGCCAACGGCGCCAAGGGCGATCCTTGCGACGTGCATTGCACGATCCGCGACCTGGATGGCAAGCCGGTGGCCGGCGCCACCATCGACGTCTGGCAAGCCGATGCCCAGGGCAACTATGACGTCCAGTACGAGGGGCTGGACGCGGCGCAGGCACGCGGCGTACTGCAAGGCGGAGACGACGGCAGGTTCAGCTTCAGCACCATCGTGGCGCAGGCCTACCCGATTCCGGACGACGGCCCGGTGGGAGAGCTGCTGCGTGCCACGGGCCGCCATCCGTGGCGTCCCGCCCACCTGCATTTCATGATCAAGGCACCCGGCTACGAAACCCTGGTCACGCATGTGTTCCGCAAGGGCGACCGCTACCTGGACTCCGACGCGGTGTTCGGCGTGCGCGAATCGCTCGTGGGCGAATGGGTGCCGCAGCCCGACGGCCGTCACCGGCTCGACTTCGACTTCGTGCTGCACCGCGCCGCCGCGGCATAGCCGCGGCCGCAGGCCGCCCGCCCGCGGCGCGCCGCACCGGCCGGTTCAAGTTGTTGTTCCCCTCTTGCAGACAACCAGGAAATCTTCATGGAAAAACGACTTGCCGGCGCCGGTACGGCGCCAGCCTGCGCGCGCGTGCACCGCTCCCCGGCGCTGCCCCGCCGCGGGGTGGACATCGCGCTGGCCGCCACGCTCGCGCTCGGCAGCGCAGCCGCGCTGGCCACCGAGGGCGGCGGCAGCTCATACCCCGTCGGCGTGGAGACCAACTACAACGGCATGATGCTGCCCGAGGGCTTGCACGCCTTCTTCTACTACTCGTACTACAAGGCCGCCCGCTCCAAGGACGACAACGGCCGCGACAACAGGCAACTCGCAGACTTCAGCCTGGAGGTCAATTCAGTCGCCGCGCGGGTGAGCTACGTATGGCACCTACGATGCCAGCGCGCGCGTCAACACCGGGCGCAACTACTACCAGTTCGCCCCCTTCTTCGCCGTGACCTGGTTCCCGCTGCCCAAGGTCGATGTGAACGCCAAGTTCCGCTACGGCTTCAACACCCGCAACAACGCCACCAACTACCAGTCCGGCGACGAAGCCACGATCGAATTCAGTGCCGGCTACCGRCCCGTCGCGCCACTGCAGTTCGGCATCAACGGCTACGTCTACCGCCAGACCACCGATGACCGCCAGAACGGCCAGGTCGTCAACGGCAACGGCAACCGCGGCCGCGTCAACGCACTGGGCCCTTACCTGAGCTACAACATCACGCCGGCCATGCCGCTGATCCTAAAGCTGCAGTTCGAGTTCGATGCCMACGACCGGCCCAAGGGCACGCGGCTGTGGCTGCAACTGAAGATTCCCCTGTAAGCGGCCGCGAACACCACCAGGATCGCCGCCCTCTCCTTCTCACCCGAAGCAACTCGAACCACACTGCCATGAGCATCGAATTCCGCCACGCCCAGCCACGCGGGCACGCCGACCACGGCTGGCTGCGCGCCCGTCATTCTTTCTCCTTCGGTTCGTACCACGATCCCCGCCATCTGCGCTTCGGCCCCATCKTGGTCCTCAACGAAGACCGCATCAGCCCCGGCATGGGCTTTGGCGAACACGCCCACCGGGACATGGAGATCATCTMCTATGTCATCAGCGGCGCCCTTGCGCATCGCGACAGCATGGGCAACGGCTCGGTGCTGCGCTATGGCGACGTGCAGCGTATGAGCGCCGGCCGCGGGATCGCGCACAGCGAATTCAATGCCTCGGCCAGCGAGGAGGTGCATTTCCTGCAGATCTGGATGGAGCCGCGCGAAAAAAGCCTGCCCGCAAGCTACCAGGAGCAGCACTTCGATGCGGCGTCCAAGCGCGGCGCGCTGCGCCTCATCGCCTCGCCCGATGGCCGCGACGGCTCCGTGCTGATCCATCAGGACGCCTGGCTGCGCGCGGCCATCCTCGACGGCGCCGACAGGGTGGAGTACCAGTGCGTCGCGGAGCGCCAGGCCTACCTGCAGGTGGCGCGCGGACACCTGCGCGCCAACGGGCACCAGCTTGACCAGGGGGACGCGCTGAAGATCGCCGGCCCGTGTGCGCTGACGCTGGACGAGGGCCGGGATGCGGAAGTGCTGCTGTTCGACGTGGCGCGCGTCTAGGAAAATGGGCCGCGACCGCCGCCTCCCGCCGCCGTCGCGGCTGCAACGCAGGCGGCAAGCGCGGCCGCGTGCCCGGCTAGGCGGGCTGGCCCAGCAGGAAGGATTCCAGCGCCGCGCTGGTGGCGGCCGGCGTTTCCAGCAATGGGTAGTGGCCCGCTCCGGCCAGCACCTGCACGGTCGCGTCGCGGTACCACTGGAGTGTAGTGGCGCGCGCGGCCGCCTCGGTGTTGACGGCGTCATGCTCGCCCACCAGCACCAGGATCGGGCGCTCGCTGCCTTCGACCTGCTGGCTGATGTCGGTACGGCTKGCATCGCGCGCATAGCTGGCGAAGGCGGCGGCATCGATGCTGTCCCAGCTGGCCTGGACCACGGCCCGCGCAAAAGCCGCGGCATAGCGATTCGCGGTGCCAGCCGCCACCAGTTCCGCGCGCCGCTGCGCCGACTCGGCCGCCGCCTGCAGCGTCTGCAGGCGCTGCGGATCGTTGCTGCCGCCGCGCGCGTTGAGCCCGGCGATCGACACGATCGCATCCACGCGCTGCGGCAGCGCCACCGCAAGCATCTGCGCGGTCAGCGCGCCCAGCGAGTGCCCCGCCACGGCGAACTGCCGCCAGCCCAGGAAATCGGCCAGCCGCGTGGCATCGATCACGGCCTCGCGCAGGGTCATCAGCCCGCGTTCCTTGCGTGCCTGCCCGTAGCCGCGATACTCCACCGCGACATACTGGAAGGCGTCGAGGTCGGCCCAGCGCAGCATGTCATCGAAGGCGTCGCGCGTGCCGAGCAGGCCGGGAAACAACATCACCTTGCGCGCGCCGGTGCCGGTCAGCTTGAACGACATCATGGCGTCACCTCCGAGGCCGCGCGCGGCAGCCATGCTTGCAGTCCTGCTTTGTTGCGATCAGACATGGATCGGGTCCTCCTTCTGCATTTGCTTGCGCAGGTCCTCGTGCGAGACGTTGAACTGCGGCGAGATCTTCAGCTCCGTGCCCAGCAGCGCCTCTTCCTCGTCCATCTTGAAGCCGAGCGACTTGGTCGCCTCGAACATCACGCCACCCGGGGTGCGCACGTAGACCGATTCGAAATAGCCACGGTTCTTGCGGTCCGAGAAATCGGTGAAGCCCATGCCCTCGGTGTCGAACTTCACGCGGGCCTGGCTATCGTAGTCCGCCACGTCGAAGGCGCCGTGGTGCACGATGCCTTCGGCCAGCGTCCAGGTGCCCTGGCGCAGGTCTGGCGCGTGCAGTACGTCGATGCGGCGCCCGGCGCCGCCCTCGCCCGCCTCGTAGCGCGTGAAGCTGCCGTCGTCCGCCGTCTTGCGGAAGTACCAGGCGCGCTMCATGAAGGTGTCCATGTCCTCCAGCTCGCGCACGGTCACGGTCCAGTTATGGAAGCCGCGCACCGCGTATTGCGCCGGCACGTGCCCGGAGMGCCACGGCTTGCGCGTATCGGCGGGATCCTCCACCACTTCGAAGTCGATGCCTGCATGCACCACGCGCAGGTACTTCTCGCCGAAGCGCTCCGACTCCTGCGCAATGGCGATGCCGTTGCGGCCGAAGTGCTCGCGCCAGAAATCCAGCGAGCCCGCCGGCACCGAGTAGGCAATGGCTGTGAACTGGCCCGATCCCTTGCGCCCGACGAGTTCCGTGCGTCGCATCGGGAAGGTGGTCATCACCGTGCCGGGGGTGCCATCCTCGTCGCTGAAGTAAAGGTGGTAGATGGGTATGCGGCCATCGTAAAAGAGCGTGCGCTTGATAAAACGCTGCCCCATCACCTTGACGAAGAAGTCGACATCGCCCTGGGCCGTGCTGGTGCACAGCGTGATGTGATGCAGACCACGAATGAGATTGCCTTGCGTATTGTCCATACCGTCTCCTTGACTGCCCGCGCAACCGGTGCATGCGGGCCTGGCAGAAGTATGGAAGGGCACCCGGCACGCGGCCATAGCCGCAAAGGCATAGACCGAATGCCAAAACGGCATCCGGGGGCGTCAGGCGGAGCGGGCCCCGTCGCCGCTTTCACCCCCATCGTCCGCGTGGCCGTGGTCGGCCAGCAGGGAGTGGATCAGGTCGCGGAACCACTTGTTGGCGGGATCCTTGTGGAAGCGCTCGTGCCAGAACTGGCGCACCACGAAGCCGGGGATGCGCACCGGCAGCTCCATCACATGGGCGCCGACCAGCCTGGCCACTTCCTCCCCGGCCCGGCGCGACATCGTGAACAAGGCGTCGGAGCTGGGCAGCGTGGTGAGCACGGTCAGGAAGTTCGGCAGCGTGACCACGAAGCGCTCGGCGCAAATGCTGTCCAGCAAGAAGCGCTCGAGCGCCTCGTAGCCGATTGGCAGCGGTGCCACCAGCGCATGCGAGGCATTGAGATAAGCCTGCTCGTCCAGCACGCCCTGCGCGGCCGGATGGCCGGCGCGCGCCAGGCAGACATAGTCCGAGGCGTAGAGCCGGCGCTKGTAGAACGGGGAGCGGCTGATCGCGAAGCTGCCCAGGGCAAGGTCCGCCTCGCCCTCCTCCAGCATCTCCTCCACGCCATGGCGCGGCGCTGCAATCGCCCGCACGCGGATGCCCGGGGCATGCTCCGCCAGGTGGCGCAGCAACCGCGGCAGCAGGAAGGCCGCGCCGAAATCGGTAGCGACGAAGCTGAAGCTGCGGTGCGACAGCGCCGGATCGAACTGGTCGGGGCTTTCTATCGCCTCCTGCATCAGCTGGATCACGGTGGCGATGCGCGGCGCCAGCTCACGCGCGCGCGGCGTGGGCGACATGCCGGCCGTGGTACGCACGAACAGCGGATCGCCGAAGTACTGGCGCAGCTTGCTCAGCGACTGGCTCATCAGCGGCTGGCTCAAGCCGAGGCTGTCTCCGGCCTGGGTCAGGCTGCGCTTGCGCAACACCGCGTCGAAGACAATCAGCAGCCGAAGGTCGAGCGAGGCGGCGAAACCGGCATTCTTTGCCATGAACAGAATTCCTGTGTGGACTGTGGCGCACTGCCTGGCGGGAGCGAACGCCAGCGCCGCGGCAGGCTTCCTTGTACCCGAACCGCGCGCGCCCGTGTGGCCGGCGCGCATTCAAGTTCCGAATGGCGCCGATGCGATTGTGCGTATCGACACCCGCCGGGCCGGCCGGTACCTTGCACACGGATTCTAGGCGACGCCGATCCAAACAAGGAACCGAACATGTCATACGATGAACGAATTGCGATTATCGGGGCCGGCCCCGTTGGCCTGACCACCGCACTGACGCTGGCGCGCCGCGGCGTGCCCTGCGTCGTGTTCGAGAGCGCGGACGAGATCGCGCGCGAGCAGCGCGGCGCAGCCTTCCATCCGCCCACGCTGGAGATCTTCCGCGAGCTCGGCGTCGAGGCGGCGCTGACGCGCATGGGCATCCGCATCCCGGTCTGGCAGATGCGCGACCGCACCGAAGGCGTCTATGCCGAGTTCGATCTCGGCACGCTGTCCGCGCTGACGGATTTCCCGTTTCGCTTCCACCTGCCCCAGCACTACCTGTCCAGCCTGCTGGTCGAAGAACTGCGCACCTTGCCCGGCGTGGAGCTGCGCTTCGGTGAAAGCCTCGAATCGGCCACCAGCGACGGCGAGCGCGCCACGCTCCGGCTGCGCAGCAAGGACGGCTCGCGCGCGTTGCAGGTGCCATGGGTGGTGGGCGCCGACGGCGCCCGCAGCATGGTGCGCAAGAGCGCCGGCTTCGCCTTCGAGGGCTTTACTTGGCAAGAGAAGTTCCTGGTGACCAATGTGGCCATGCCGATGGAGCCGCTGGGCTACACCGGCACCGCCTACGTCTCCGACCCGGACCACTGGGCGGTGGTGCTGAAGCTGTACGACGATGCCCGCCCCGACCTCTGGCGCGTCGCCATGCCGGCCGACCCCGACGTGGACGACGCGGTGCTGCTCGAACCCGCCAATGTGCAGGCCCGCCTGCGCGAGACGCTCGGCGTGGACATGCATTTTCCACTGGCTTACTCCGGCACCTACCGCGTGCACCAGCGCGTGGCGGACACCTTCGTCAAGGACCGCATCCTGCTGGCCGGCGACGCGGCCCATATCAACAACCCCATCGGCGGCTTCGGCCTGAACGGCGGCGTGCATGACGCCTTCAACCTCGGCAACAAGCTGGCCGAGGTATGGCACGGCCGCGCCGGCGCCGGGCTGCTGGACCTCTACTCGCGCCAGCGCCGCACCGTGGCGGTGGAGGTGGTGCAGAAGAACAGCATCCGCAACAAGAAGGCCATGGAAGAGCGCGACCCGCAGGTGCGCCGCCAGAACCAGCAGGCCATGCACGCGATCTCGCTCGACCCGCGCAAGACCCGTGAATTCCTGCTCGACAGCTCGATGATCGCTTCGATACGCCGCGCMGATGCCATCGCCTGAGGCGATGCCATGGGCGCGGCATGACCGCGGCTCCGGCCGCCACCACTGGGAGACACCACACATGATGCAAGACCGCTTTATCTACTCGCCCCTGCCCGCGCGCGTGGTGTTCGGCGCCGGCTCGCTCGCGGCGCTGCCGCGCGAGCTCGACCTGGTCGGCGCGAAGCGCGCGCTGGTGCTGTGCACGCCCGAGCAGACCGCGCTGGCGGACCAGGTCGCCGCGCTGCTGGGCGATCGCCATGGCGGCACGTTCCCGGGTGCGGTGATGCATGTGCCCATCGAGGTCGCGCGCCAGGCGCGCGCGCTGGCCGCGCGGCTGGGCGCCGACTGCGCGGTGGCGGTGGGCGGGGGGTCCACCATCGGCCTGGGCAAGGCGATCGCGCTGGAGTCGCCCATGCCCATCGTGGCGGTACCCACCACCTATGCCGGCTCGGAGATGACACCGATCTACGGCATCACCGAGAACGGCGAGAAGAAGACCGGGCGCTCGGTGCAGGTGCTGCCGCGCAGCGTGGTCTATGACCCGCGGCTCACGCTGAGCCTGCCGYCGGCGATGTCCGCCACCAGCGGCCTGAATGCCATCGCGCATTGCGTGGAAGCGATGTACGCAGCCGACGCCAACCCCGTCACCACGCTGATGGCCGAAGACGGCATCCGCGCCCTCGCCGGCGCGCTGCCCGATGTCATGGCACGCCCGCATGACCTGGCCGCGCGCACCGCCTGCCTGTATGGCGCCTGGCTCTCCGGTTCGGTGCTCGGCAGCTGCGTGGTGGCGCTGCACCACAAGCTCTGCCACACCCTGGGCGGCATGCTCAACCTCCCACATGCCGAGACCCACGCCATCATCCTGCCGCATGCCGTGCAGTACAACGCGGCCGCCGCGCCGCGGGTCATGGCGCGCATTGCCAGCGCGCTCGGCGGCGACGACGCCGCGCGCGGCCTGCACCGGCTGGCGCGCCGCCTGCAGGTGCCGCTGGCGCTGGAGCAACTTGGCGTACGGCACGCAGACCTGGCGCGCGTGGCCGACCAGGCCTTGCGCGCGCCCTACCCCAACCCGGCGCCGCTCACGCGCGAAGGCATCTTGCACTTGCTGGAGAACGCATTCGMGGGCGTGGAGCCGAACTGACCAGGCGCGCTGGCGGTTGCCTCCCGCAGCCGAAAGAAAAACGCGAAGGGCCGGCAGGAATTTCCGCCGGCCCTTCGTGCATCCGGCCAACCCGGTGCCGCAGCGATACCGGGGCCGGCGCAGTGCCATCAGAATACGTGCTTGATGCCCACCATGGCGCCGAGCTGGGTGGCGCCCGGCGCGGGATTCGCGCCAGGCTGGCCGTTGCTGACCGACAAGGCCGACTGCCCGCCGTTGTTGATATAGCCAGCGGTGGCGTAGACCGAACTGCGCTTGCTCAAGGCATAGGTGGCGCGTGCGGCGAACAGCCAGGCTTTGTTGCTGCTGTCATGGAAACGCAGGTAGAACGCTTCGCCGTCCACGCTGAAGGCCGGCGTCACCGCGTAGGAAACCCCGCCGTACCAGAGATCGCTGCGCGGCGTGGGGCTGCCCTTGTTGTCGCGCCGCACCAGCCCCAGGCCCGCCTTGGACTCGCCGAAACGCACGAAGCCGTTGAGCGAGAGGCGGTCGTCGCGCAGGCCGCTGCTGGTCAGTCCGCCGAAKGCGCCCGGCCCGCCGCGCAGCGAATCGTAGGCGGCGTTGACCACCCACGCCCTGGCGTCATACTGCAGCAACGCGGACCACTCGCGGCAGGCACGCGGGTCGGCCGGGTTTTCCCCGCCGCAGTTGGTGCCGGCCGGGYTGGGGCCGGCATTGGCGCCGTCACGCCCGAAGCTGTAGCTGGCGCCCATGGTGAAGCCGCCGAAGGTGCCCTTGTAGGTAATGGCGTTGTCGGCGCGCGAGTTGGCCATATAGCTGTCCAGCGAGGCCGAGCCGAAGGTGTTTGGGCCGAGCATGTCGGCTTCCAGGTTGGCCCAGAACGTCATGGTGTACTGGCGGCCGAGCCCGAGCTGGCCCCAGTTGCCCGCCAGCCCGACATAGGCCTGGCGCCCGAACAGCCGGCCGCCCTGGTTGGATACGCCGTTGTCGGGCGAGAAGCCGGACTCCAGCACGAACACGGCCTTCAGGCCATGGCCGAGGTCTTCGTTGCCGCGCAGGCCCCAGCGCGACGGCACGGTGCCAGTCAGGCCCGGCATGCGGGCTACGTGGTCGCTCGCCGCGCCGACGTGGTTGATGTACTCCACGCCGGTATCGACCACGCCGTACAGCGTGACGGCCTGTGCGGCCGCCACGCACGGCATGGCCGCCAGCACGGCCAGGGTGGCTTGCGTGGCTTGTGCGGCTATCGTGAGCTGGCTTGGTTTCATGGGATGTCTCCTCCGGTACTTGCTGTTGTTGTAGTGAGGCGCCGGCGCAATGCGCGGGCACGCGCGCGCAGGCAACGCGCGAGGCAGGCACCCGCAGGGATGGCGTCGGCGCAGAGTCTCGGCCGTAACCAGCCCCGCGCAGGGGCGCAGGGCAGCGCGCGCCGGCTGCTGCGGCGCGCGCGGCGCGGCGAATGCAGCCGGGCGCTATTCCACCGAGGCGCCGGTGGCGCGCGCGATGTCGGCCCACCGGGCCGCATCGCTGGCGATAAAGCGCTTGAACTGCTCGGGACTGGACGGCGCCAGGTCGACGTTGAGCGCGGCAAAGCGCGCCTTGACGTCGCTCGAACGCAGGGCCTTGAGCACTGCGTCGTTCAGCCGCGCGATGACCTGCGGCGGCGTATTGGCCGGCGCCAGCAGGCCAAGCCACRACATGCTGGCAAAACCCGGCAGGCCCGACTGAGCGATGGCGGGCAACTGCGGACGCGCGGGCGATGGCCGGGCGCTGCTCAGGCCCAGCGCGGTGAGCTTGCCGGCCTTGATGAAGCTGTCGGCCGCGGCCAGGTCGGCGAACATGACCTGGGCGTGCCCGGCCACGACATCGTTGAGGCCCTGCATGGTGCCCTTGTATGGCACGTGCTTCATGTGGATGTGCGCGAGCTGGTTGAAATGCTCGGCACCCAGGTGATTGGACGTGCCGGCGCCGGACGAAGCGTAGTTGACCTGCTCCGGATGGCGGCGCGCGTATTCGATCAGTTCGCCGGCGGTCCGCACCGGCAGGCCCGGGGTGGCCACCAGTACCTGCGGCACTTCTGCCACCAGCGAAATCGGCGCGAAGTCGCGCACCGGGTCGTACCGCACCCGCCCCTTGGGATACACGGCCGGCGCGATGGTCAGCGAAGACGCCGCCATCAGCAGCGTGTAACCGTCAGCATCGGCGCGCGCGACGTATTCCGAGGCGAGCATGGTACCGGCACCGGGCCGGTTCTCCACCACCACCGCCTGGCCGAGCGAATCCTTGAGCTTCTCGGCCAATACGCGGCTCATCACATCGGCGATGCCCCCGCTGGTCAGTGGCACCACCAGACGGATCGGGCGCGTGGGGAATGGCACGGTGGCCGTATCGGCACTGCGGGCGGCGCCGCACGCGAGCAGCGCGCAGGTGGACAGCAGCAAAGCGGGGCGCTTCATAGGGCATTGTCTCCATCATCGTTATCGGCAGCGGTGCCGGCCGGCCCGCTGCGCCTGGTTTTCGATGCATTAGACAATGCGTTGATGGCGGGCGACAGGCCCAATGGCTAATGGATGGCATAAGCGGCTTGCATGCGCGCGCATGCCTCGCATACCCTGGATGGGCGCCTTGCTAGACCGCGGGCTGATCCGCCTTGCCCGCGGCCCAGGCCAGCAGCCAGATGCCCAGCAGCCCGGAATAGATGGTCAGCCCCACGCCCGCGACGCGCTGGTCGGCCAGCAGGTAGCTGGCGCAAAGCCGCTGCTCGCTGTCGATGAACAGCAGCCCGATGGTGAGCCCCATCCAGACATAGTTGCCGCCGAAGAACAGCACCAGCGGCCATGCGCCGGCCCCCACGCCGATATGCGCCGCCATGCCGGCCGCCAGCACCAGCACGTACTTGGCAGCCAGCGTGGCCGGTTCCAGCCGGCTCAGGTCCAGCGCGATAGGCAGCATCCATGCGCCGTAGGCCAGCAGCGCAAACGCCAGCAGGCTCAGCAGATAGGGCCGCAAGGCCGCCGCGACGCGCTCGCGACGCGCGCACGGCAGCAGCCAGGGCAGCGCCCAGCCGGCGCCGGACAGGCCCGGCAGCAGCACCAGCATCTGTAGCGTCATCGAGCCTTCGAGCAGCGCATGCACGCGCGGGATGCACAGCGCACCGCCGGCCAGCGCCAGCGCGGCGGCGAGCCAGGCGCGGCCCGGCACGCGCGCGGCGAGCTGGCGCAGCCAGGGCACCTGGGCGACCGGCGCGGTCATCGCACCCTCCCGCGTGCGAAGTCGTAGGCTTGCTGGTAATCGGCCAGCGCGTAGACGGCCAGCACGCGGCCCCGGGCATCGGTCACGTGCAAGCCGCCGTTGTGCTCGAAGCCGCCCAGGCCATCCGGGATAGCGATGACATCGGCATCGTGCAGCAGCGCCCGCATGGCAGGCGCTGCGAGCGGGGMCGCTACCTGCCAGCCGGGCAGTCGCGCACGGTGTTCCCGCGCGTAGCCGGCCAGGCTGGCGGTATCGTCGCGCGCGGGATCGAATGAGAGCGAAACCAGTCCGATGCGGCCCTCCATGCCGTCGGCGCGGATGCGCGACTGCAGTTGCGCGAACTCTGAGCCGAGCGCGCGGCACACGCTCATGCAGCGTGTGTAGATGAAGTCGACCAGGTAGAGCTGCGCGCCCTGCCCTGGCTGCACGCCCGCGCCGAACAGCCGCGTGGTCTGGCCGAGCTGGTTGCGCGTATCGATGGCGGGCAGCGCCAGCGCGTGTTGTCCGATGCGCTCCGCGCGGCGGTCATCGAGCGTCCAGGCGGTGAAGCCGAAGGTGAGGTAGTGCAATCCCGCGACGGCCAGCGCCAGCACCAGCAACAATGCCAGTGCCGGCCCCGCGGCTGCCGGCCGTGCGGGCGACATCATGTCAGCCGCCCGGCGCGCCCAGCCCGGCGTCGCCGTCGAAGGGCGCTGTCATGGCGGCGGTTTCGGCGCGCGCGGCCTTGACCGTGTCTGCCGTCACCGGCGGCGCGCTGTTGCCCCACTGGCCGCGCACATGCGTGAGCACGGCGGCAATCTCGGCGTCGTTGAGCTGGTMGGCGAAGGCCGGCATGGCGCCGTTGTACGCGCTGCCCTTGACGGTCAGCTTGCCGGTGATGCCGCGCAGGACGATCGCGGCTGCCTTGGCATCCTTGCCGTTGACCCATTCCGAGCCGGCCAGCGGCGGGAACACGCCGGGCAAGCCCATCCCGGTGGCCTGGTGGCACGCCACGCAGCGCCCCTGGAAGATGGCGGCGCCGTCGACGCTGCCGCCGGCCGGCTTGCCGCTGCCCTGCAGGTCGGCGACGGTGCGGCGGTCACCAAACTCCGGCGGCTGGTCGATCGGCGCCACGGCGATATACCAGGCGCCCCRGGCCACCAGCCCCGCCACGATGGCCAGCACCACCTTGGGAATCGGCGTGCGGCTCTCGTGGGGATCAGGGTTCTCGCGCGAGCGGGCTGCCGCGGCCTGGCGCTTTTCCGATGGGTTGTCCATCTGTGTATTCTCCGGGACGCGGTTACTGGGCTGGCTTGGCGGGCGCCGGCGCCGGCAGCACGGCGCCGGTACGGTTGAGCGACTGCAGGTAGGCGACCAGGTMGAGCGCGGTCGCCGTGGCCACCACCACCTTGCCGGGCGGGTTGAAGGCTTCCGGCAGCGCGACCACCTTGTCGCCCTGCTCGGCCTTGTCCTTGATGTCGAACATGAAGGGATAGCTCGGCATGATGCTGCCCGGCACATAGGCGCGCGGCTGGTACAGGTGGCCCAGGTGCCAGTCGGCGCTGGGCTGGCGCGCGCCGATATTCATCAGGTCGGGCCCGGTGCGCATGGTGCCCAGCAGGTGCGGCTTGTCGTAGTAGTAGTCGCCGGCCACCGCCACGCGGCCCCAGCCGCGCTTGGCGTCCGGTGCGAACGAAGCGTCGCGCGGCTGCTGCGAATGGCAGTAGACGCAGCCGTTGGCGATATATACCTCACGCCCGCGCAGCTGCGCGGCGGAGTACGGCTTGACGCCTTCGGTGGGTTTCACATCCCTGAGCTGAAGGTAGGGAATCACGACCAGGGCGCTGGTTGCCAGGGCAAGCATGACCATGCCGCCGGCCAGCAGGGCTCGTTCATTGTTCACGTTTCAAGCTCCCAGTGCCCGCTTGCGGCCTTGATGGAACAGAGCGGGCCGGTCCCGGTTCGGTCCCAGGCCAAGAATTGCGCATACGAAATTGGTGACGAAGAAGAGATGGCCGAGCAGCATCATGCTGMCGCCGAGCGAGCGCACCTTCAGGTAGGGGATGGTGACGCTCACGGAATCCATGAATGGCCTGGCGGCGTCCAGCATGGCCGTGCCCTGCAGCCAGCCGCCGATGGACAGTCCCACGAAGTACACGCCGATGCCGCCCGCGGCCAGCCAGAAGTGAGCGTAGATCATCCAGCGGTATGGCCATTCGCGGCCGGTCACGCGCGGCACCATGAAGTAGATCGCGCCGAAGAAGGCAAAGCTGACGAAGGCGTACAGCCCCAGGTGGGCGTGCGCCACGGTGTAGTGCGTGAAGTGKGTCACGCGGTTKACCKAGCGCAGGGCCTCGAACGAGCCCTGGGCCGAGCTGAGCGTGTACATCATGCCCCCGAAGGTCATGAAGCGCAGCGTGGGCGAATCGATCAGGCGGTGGAAGTTGCCGCGCAGCGTCTGGTGCTGGTTGATCGAGAACGCGATCACCGGCACCAGCATCATCATGCTCTGCACGATGGACAGCGTGATCAGCCAGCCAGGCACCGGGCCGCCGATCAGGTGATGCCCGCCGACCTGGCCGTAGAAAAAGGCCAGCGCCCAGAAGCCCAGCAACGACAGGCCGTACGACTTGACCGGCTGGCCGATGATMTTGGGCAGGAAGTAATAGATCGAAGCCAGCGCCAGCGGCGTGTAGAACAGGCCCAGCACGTTGTGGCCGAACCACCAGTTCATGGTGGCCTGCTCCACGCCGAAGTGCAGGCCGGGGAAATTGGCCACCAGGAACAGCACCGGGAACCAGAACAGCGCACAGCCCATGTACCAGACCGAAACGTAGAGGTGRTCCACCTTGCGGTTGACCAGCGTCAGCACCAGGGGCATGCCGACCAGCGCGCCGCCCGCCACCAGCAGGATGTCGACCTGCCAGGGAATCTCCAGCCATTCCAGGCCGTCGGAGATGCCGGCGGCGATGCTGCCGATGCCGGCGATCAGGCCCGCGTTCCACAGCGCGGYGCCCAGCACCGCGTATTTCGCGCCCTGCAGGCGTGTCTTGAGCAGGCGCGGCAGCAGGAACAGCGCGATCGACAAGCCTGCCATCGGTGCCCAGCCGTAAGCCACGGCATTCAGGTGGATGGTGCGGATGCGGCCGAAGGACAGCCAGGGCACCTGCGCCAGCAGGTCGGGCTCGTGCAGCTTGACCGAGGCGGTCAGCCCCGCCATGGACGCGACCACCAGCCACACCATGGCGCAACAGATAAACAGGAAGACCACGGGTGCCGACGATTCATCGGCGATATCGCGCGACGAATCGTGCTCCGCCTCGTGGKCAGCCCTGTACGCGTGCGCGCCCGACTGGTCGGAGGCAGGGTCTTCCGACTGCCCCGCCTCCCCGCGGTCGAAGATCACGTTCGCCGCGGCCGGCGAGGTATCKAACAGGCCCTTCTGCATGCTCCAGATAAAGGCCGCGAGCGCGACCACCGAGAGCAAGAAGGCGGATAGCAGGATAGCGATGGTGTTCATGGGACGATCGGTTGCTGCCGCACTTAGCGTATGGCGACGGTTGCCGGGCATGCGGATGCGCCCGCCCTGTGGGTGGCAATATTGCGGACATGCAGGCGGCGCCCGGCGGCAGCCTGCCCTCCGTTAATTCATCCCGGCATGCAGGCATGCGCAGACGATGATCAAACTTGGTTCTTTTTTTGCGAAAGGGCTGGCACAGGCGGGAAACGGCTACGCCTGGGTGCGCCACAGGCCCCRTCCCGTGCAGATTAGGTCCTCGATGGCTTGGCCGCCATAGCCAGTTTTCGGATTTTTCTGGTAACCACCTGTGGGGCCGCTTCGCTGCAGTGCTTGCTGGCATTGCCGGGAATGGCTTGCCCGGCAATGCCGCGGCGGATCGTCGCGCCCGCTGCCTGCCAGTCCTTTTGCATGGCCCGATTCGCACGCCGTTTTTTATGTTGCATTTGAAATGCTTGTTTTATAGAATCGTTGTCAGGTTGCTGCGCCGCACGATGCAAAGACACCGCGTGAGCCCGCCGCAACCGCGATAAATACGACAAGGAAGAAGCGCAATGACCTCGCTGATCGACACCATGCTGGACGAGCACCAACGCATCTTCGCCATGCTCGACGAACTCCATGCCCTGGGCATCGGCTCGGATGCCGGCAAGAAGAAGCTCGTCGAGCTGCGCCAGCTGGTGGTAGCCCACCTGGCGCGCGAAGATCGCCGCCTCTATCCGCCCATGCACCGCCATGCGCAAACCCAGCCGATCGCGCAGGAATACGAGGCGGAGATGCATGTCATCTCGCGTGAGGTGCTGGCCTTCTTCGATAGCTACCGGCAAGGCGGCGACAAGCTCGAGTTCGCACGTGCGCTGGGTCGCACCGTGTCGCGCCTGCGGGCCCGCATGACGCGCGAGGAGATCCGCCTGTACCCGGCCTTCCGCAAGCATTGCGAGGAAGCCGCCACAGCCTGAGTTCCCCGGCATCCCACGGGGATACGTAACCCGACATTCTGCGAGGCGCCCATGCAGCCCCTGCTCCAGACCCAGCCACCCGCCAGCCGCTCCCCTGCCGGTMCCGGCGGCCATCCCGTGCTCGCTCTTGCTTTCCGGCCCTTCTACCTGCTCGCGGCTGCCTTCGCGGTGGTCTCGGTGGGCCTCTGGGCGGCCATCTACCTGGGCTGGTGGCCGGGCGGCGCCGCGCAACCGCCCATGGGCGGCATGCTCTGGCATGCCMATGAAATGGTGTTCGGCTTTGCGGCGGCGGTGGTGGTAGGTTTCCTGTTCACGGCGGGCAAGAACTGGACCGGGCTGCAAACACCGCGCGGCGCGCTGCTGGCCGCGCTGGCGGCCGTCTGGCTGGCGGCGCGCGTGCTGATGTGGACCGGACCGGCGCCGGCCGCGGTGGTGCTGGACCTGGCTTTCCTGTTGCTATGCGCGGCCAGCTTCCTGCATGTATTGGTGCGCGCCGGCAGCAAGCGTAACTACGGCCTGGCCGGCGCCATGTTCCTGCTGTGGGCGCTCAACCTGGCGTTCCATGTGGCCCTGGCGCGGGGTGCCGCGCACGTGGCGCTGCAAAGCGCCGACGCCGGCATCGGGCTGGTGGTGGTGTTCATCACGGTGATCKGGGGGCGCGTCATCCCCATGTTCACCGCCAATTCCGTACCCKGGGTACGGATCCGCCGCTCTTCGCTGGCCGAGCGTAGCGTGGTGCCGCTGACGCTGGCCGCGATGGCCGCCTGCGCGCTGGCCCCGCAAGGCATCGCCACCGCCGCGATCGCGCTGCTGGCGGCCCTGGCCCAGGCGGTACGCCTGGGCGGCTGGGGCTCGCGCCATACCCTGCGCACGCCGCTGACCGCCATCCTGCACCTGGCCTACGCCTGCCTGCCGCTTGGGCTGGCGCTGCTGGCCGCCGCCGCGCTGGGCTGGGCGGACCGCTCCACCGCGCTGCACGCGCTCACCGTGGGCGCCATCGGCTGCGCCATCATGGGCATGATCACGCGCACGGCGCTGGGCCACACCGGCCGCAAGCTCGAAGCGCGCGCCATGGAAACGGCCGCCTACGCTTGCATCGCCGCGGCGGCCCTGCTGCGCGTGGCCGGGCCGCTGCTCTTGCCGCAGTACAAGGCGTTCTGGATCGGCTCGGCGGCGGCAGCCTGGATGGCGGCATTCGCCCTCTACCTGTTCAAGTACGCGCCGTTCCTGACGCGGCCGCGCGCCGACGGGCGCGAGGGCTGACGCCTGCCCCACGGCCAGGGAATCTCCGCACTGGAAGTACGTCAGTACGCAAGCAAGCCGCCCCCATGTCCCACGAACCGCTCCACCCGCCAGCGGCCGGCATCGCGCCGGCCTGTGCCGCCAACGAACCCGCCGTCCCGCACGCTGCCGCCATGGCGCCGCCGTTGCCGGCCGCGGCCTTCAGCATCGTGCTGGGGCTGGCCGTGATCGGCCGCGCGTGGCGCCACGCCAGCACGCTGTGGCAGATGCCGCATGCCATCTCCGAGACGATCCTGGCCTGCGCGGCACTGCTGTGGGCGGGGCTGCTGGTGACCTATGCCGCGCAGCTCCTGCACCGGCGCGGCGCCCTGGAAGCAGAATTCGCGCATCCGGTACGGGGCAGCACGCCGGCCCTGCTGGCCATCGCCACGCTCCAGCTGGTGCCGGCGCTGCTGCCGTATTCGCCGGCCGGCGCGTGGCTGCTGGCCGTGGCCGGCATCGGCTGGCACCTGGCCTTCGCCCTCTGGCACACCGGCAGGCTGTGGCAAGGCGGCCGCGATCCGCGCGACACCACGCCTGCGCTCTACCTGCCCACGGTGGCCGCCAACCTGGCCAGCGGCGCCACGCTGGGCGTGCTCGGCCACGCGGACTGGGGCTGGTTGTTTGTCGGGGCGGGGACCTTGTCGTGGCTGGCGCTGGAATCGCAGGTGGTTGGCCGGCTGCTGCAGCACGAGGGCATGCCGGCCTCGCAGCGGGCGCTGCTGGGCATCCAKTTCGCGCCGCCCATGGTGTGCGCGGCCGCATGCCTGGCCGTAGCCCCRCAATCGGCCCACTCGCAGTGGATCCTCATGCTGCTGGGCTACGGCCTGTTCCAGATGCTGCTCGGCCTGCGCCTGTTTCGCTGGCTTGGCGAACAGCCCTTCCACCACTTCGGCTCGTGGTCGTACACCTTCGGGCTGGCCAGCGCCGCGGTMGGCGTGCTGCAGCTGGCCCTTGCCGGCGTGCCGGCGGCGCGCGCGCTGGCCGGGCCGTTCTTCCTGGCATGCAACCTGGTCATCGGCTACCTGGCGCTGCGTACGGCGGGCCGCTTCGCCGGCAGCCTGGCGCCGCGCGCCGCCGCGCCCGCCGGCGCGGGCAGCGCTGGATGAAGCACAAACGACGATGCCCGTCCGGGGCAAGTGGAAAGCGTCCGGACTGGCTCGTAGAATCTACGAAATTCCTTGCGCCTCAGGTAACCAGTAAATGGATGTCCATTTGAATATTCACGGCCGGCAAGGGCTGGCCGGCCAGCTCTACCGCCAGTTGCGCGCGGGCATCGTCGACGGCCGGCTGGCGCCGGGCGAACGGCTTCCGTCCACCCGGGATCTCGCTACCAGGCTCGGCGTTTCGCGCAAGACCACGCTCGATGTCTTCGAGCGCCTGATCGCCGAAGGCTACCTGCGCTCGCGCGCCGGCGACGGTACCTTCGTGGCGCCCGAGATGAGCCGGCTGGCGCATCCACCTTCGCCGGCATTCCCGAGCCCGGGCTCGGGCTCGATCTGGGAAGAACTGCCGGACGCCCTGCCGCACACGGCACCGGGCGCGGCGCCTGCCTTCGACTACGTCGGCGGCGTGACCGACAAAAGCCTGTTCCCCTTCGACAAATGGCGCAGCTGCGTGGGGCACGCACTGCGGGTACAGGCACGCGGACGAGGCGCCTACCGCGACCCCGCCGGCGAGCAGGAACTGCGCCTGKCGGTGTCGCGCTACCTGGCTTTCAGCCGCGCGGTGGTCAGCAACTGGCAGGATGTCATCGTCACGCATGGCGCGCAGCAGGCCATCGACCTGCTGGCCCGCGTGGTGAGCCGCCCGGGCGACGTGGTGGCCGTGGAAGACCCCGGCTACCCGCCCGCGCGCATCGTCTTCTCCGCCGTGGGCGCACGGCTGGCTTATGTGCCGGTGGACGCGGACGGGCTGGTCGTGGACGCGCTGCCGGACAATGCGCGCATCGTCTATGTGACGCCCTCGCACCAGTTCCCGCTCGGCATGGCGATGAGCCTGGAGCGCCKGATGGCGTTGCTGGAATGGGCCCAGCGGCGCGGCGCGCTGGTGGTGGAAGACGACTACGACGGCGAATTCCGCTTCATGGGCCGGCCGATGGAGTCGCTCAAGAGCCTGGACAACGCCGGCGTGGTGGCCTACGTGGGCAGCTTCTCCAAGACCATCTTCCCCGAGCTGCGGATCGGCTACGTGATCCCCCCGGCCCCGCTCGGCAACGCCATGCGCCGCGCCAAGCAGGCGGGCGACTGGCACAGCTGCACCATGACCCAGACGGCGCTGGCCAAGTTCATGCTCGACGGCTACTTCGCCAAGCACCTGCGACGCATGCACAAGGAATACGCCGCGCGCCGCGAGGCCCTGCTCGCGCACCTAAACGGCCCGCTGGCGCCGTGGTTCACGGCCCATGCGCCAGCCGCGGGGATCCACCTGGCCGCCCACCTGAAGACGGGCGAGGACGAGCGCGCGCTGATCGTGCGCGCCGCGGCGGCCTCGATCGGCCTGTACGGCATCTCCGGCATGTACGCCGGGCGCCAGGCCGAGCCGGGGCTGCTGTTCGGCTATGGCGGCATCGGCGTCGCCGACATCCATGCCGGCATGGAAAAGCTGGCCGGCGTGATGGCGGCGTGATGGCGGCGTGAGGGCGGCCGGCACGTGGTCCGTGTACCGCCCGGYCGCGCCACTGGTTACCTCAAATTACAGAAAACTGGCTCTTTTGAATAGCCAGTACGCGTCCTAATCTTGTTCCTGTCGCGCCCCATCCCGGCGGCGCAAACGAGGAGCAAAGCATGGAACAACGTCTCGACTTCTACAAAGCCAGCCCCGCCGCCATCAAGGCCCTGATCGGCCTGGAAGAGCGCATCGCCAAGAGCGGGCTGGAAAAACCGCTGGTGGAACTGGTGCGCCTGCGCGCCTCGCAGATCAACGGCTGCGCCTACTGCGTCGACCTGCATACCACCGACGCGCGCAAGGGCGGCGAAGACGACCGCCGCCTGGCCACCCTGTCGGTCTGGCGCGAAACCCCGTTCTTCAGCGAGCGCGAGAAGGCCGCGCTGGCCTGGACCGAGGCCGTCACGCTGGTCTCCGAAAGCCATGTGCCCGACGCTGCCTGGGACGCCGTGCGCCCGCACTTCGACGATGCCGAACTGGTCGACCTGACACTGCTGATCTCCGCCATCAATAGCTGGAACCGCTTCGCCATCTCGTTCCGCAAGCTGCCGGCCTGAGCGGGAGACGCCGATCATGACCCGTTCGAACAGCGGGCGGGCGATGCCCCGCCTCATCATCGCCGCCTTCGTGCCGGCCATGCTGGCCCTGGCCGGCGCCGGCCAGGCCCGCGCCCACACGCCGGACGGCAAGCCCGGCCACGCCGAGGAAAGCGTGCAGCCGGTAATGAAGCAGGCGATTCCGGAAGCAGGCGGCAAGAACGTGCTGCTGGCCACGGTCACCTTCGCGCCCGGCCAGGAATCCACGCCGCACGTCCATCCAGGCTCGATCTTCGCCTACGTGCTCGAAGGCTCAGTGGTGTCGCAGCTCGGCGGCGAGCCGGCCAAGACCTACGCCAGGGGCCAGAGCTGGTACGAGCCGCCCGGCGCGCAGCACCTCGTCACGCGCAACGCCAGCAAGACCAGGCCGGCCAGGTTGCTGGTATTCGCCATCRCCGCCGAAGGCGAGCCGATCAAGCGCCCGCTACCTCAGTAAGCCGCGGGAACGGGCTGCGCGCGGGGGAGCCGCCGTCCGGCCCATCACGCCCGCGCATCGCTTGCCTGCCGCCCTCGCCACGCCTAGGCGGGCGCGCGGCGGAACGCGATACCGAAGCGGTTCAGGCTATTGACCGCCGTGACCAGCAAGGTCAGGTCCACCATCTCCCGCTCGGAAAACTGCGGCCGCACCGCATCCCAGACCTCGTCCGGCACATGCGTGTCGGCCACGCGCGTCACCGCCTCGGCCCACGCCAGCGCCGCCCGCTCGCGGTCGGTATAGAGCGTCGTCTCGCGCCACACTTCCAGCAAATCGATCCGTATCGCCATCTCGCCGTCCTTGCGTGCTCGCGCGGAGTGCAGATCGATGCAATAGGGGCAGCCGTTGATCTGCGATACCCGCAGGCGCACCAGGTCCGCCAGCGAATGCTCGAGCCGGTAGCGCTCGCTGCGCCGGTCGAGGCGAAGCAATAGTTCGGTGCTGGTCCGGTTGGCCCGGTAACTGTCGAGGCGCAATGCCATCCCTGTCTCCCCTGCGCGGCCCGGCCGGACGGCCGGACCCATGGCACAGCCTAGTTTCGGCTGGCCGCGTCGACAATAGCCATTTGGTGGCCATTTGGTGGCCATTTGGGGTAGCCAGTGCCAGCTGCCCGCGGCACCGCCGCCCGGCAGGCGGCGCCGGCTAGGCGGGACCGTTCTCGCCGGGCACCGCCGGCGCGGCGCGCGCCTTGCGCGTCACGCTCTTGACGGGAATGCCGACCACCGTGTCCGCGCCGTCGGGGCCAAGCGCCCGGCTCAGCGCCGCGGGCTTCTCCACCAGGTCTTGCAGGCTATAGGAGTCCAGCACTTCGAAGTAGGCCCGCAGCGCCGCGGAAAGCACCCCGCGCAGGCCGCACACGCGCGTGATCACGCAATGGTTGTCGTCGCCCTGKAAGCACTCCACCAGGCTGAAGTCCGACTCCATGGTGCGGATCACCTCCCCCACGTTGATCTCGGCCGCKGGCCGGCCCAGCTCGATGCCGCCCGCGCGCCCGCGCACGGTGTGCAGGAAGCCAGCCTGCCCAAGCTTCTGCACGATCTTGATCAAGTGGTTCTTGGGAATGTCGAACGCATCGGCGATACGCTGGATGGTGACGAGCTCGCCCGGGTAGACCGCGACGTAGATCAGGGTCCGCAGACTGTAGTCGGTGTAGTCGGTCAGTCTCATGGAAAGTGCTCCTCCGCCGTGCGGATCGTGATGCGATTTGCGTGGCAGCCAGGAAGCGCCTGCTGCGGGCGTTGCGCCCTCGGGTGACGGCAGGCGCAGTCTAACATGGACACTTCATGCATCTTTTGCAATGCCGCAAATTTATGTTGCACAGCAAATGCATGTTTAATAAAATGGGTTCCAGGGCGTCGCGAACAGATCGAGATCGCACGCCACCACCGCCCAACGTTGCGGACCCATTCGTCTTATTTGTTGCATTAACTGTATATCTTTGGAGGTTGCCGTGCTGTCCGAAAAATCGAGACCCCTGATCGATGCGAGCGTACCCGTCCTGCGGGAACATGGCCTTGCCATTACCACCACGTTCTATCGCAATATGTTCGCCGACAGGCCCGAGCTGACCAACCTGTTCAACATGGGCAACCAGGCCAATGGTTCGCAGCAGCAATCGCTMGCCTCCGCCGTGTTCGCCTATGCCGCCAACTATGGCGACAACAGCGCGCTGGCCCCCGTGGTCAGCCGCATCGTGCACAAGCACGCCTCGGTCGGCATCAAGCCCAGCCACTACGCCGTCGTCGCCCGCCACCTGATCGGCGCCATCGGCGAAGTGCTTGGCGACGCCGCCACGCCCGAACTCGTCGCCGCCTGGGACGAAGCCTACTGGCTGCTCGCCGCCGAACTGATCGCCGCCGAGACCCGCCTGTACGAGCGCGCCAACACCGGCCCCGACCATCGCCAGCCGGTACGCATCATCGCCCGCGAAGAACAAAGCGCCGACATCACATCCTTCACCTTCGAAGCCGTCGGCGGCACCACGCTGGTCGACTTCCTGCCCGGCCAGTACATCTCCGTGGTGGTGGAACTGTCGCACGGCGTCTTCCAGCAGCGCCAGTACAGCCTGTCCGACGCGCCCAACGGCCGCACCTGGCGCATCTCCGTCAAGCGCGACCGCGGCGACGGTGCCGACCTGCCCGCCGGCGCGGTCTCCAGCTGGCTGCACGACAACGCCAAGGTAGGCGACGTCCTGATGGTCAGCCAGCCCTTCGGCGACTTTGCGCCCAGCATCGAGCCCAGCACCCCGATCGTGCTGCTCTCCGCCGGCGTCGGCGTCACGCCCATGATCTCGGCGCTCAACGCCGTCGCCCAGCGCAACCCCGCCCGCAAGGTCGTCTTCGGCCACGCCGCGCGCATGGTCTCGCACGTCGCCCATATCAAGGACGTCAGGCACGCCGCACGCCAGTTGCCCCAGTTGCGCACGC
This sequence comes from Cupriavidus sp. 05T41, assembly GCF_056396525.1. Lineage (NCBI taxonomy): Bacteria > Pseudomonadati > Pseudomonadota > Betaproteobacteria > Burkholderiales > Burkholderiaceae > Cupriavidus > Cupriavidus sp. 05T41. The sequence goes on along the minus strand of NZ_JBFTLQ010000058.1, from coordinate 26,943 downwards.
ACTTCTTCCTGGAATCCGGAGAGCAAGCCGAGTTCCTGGCCCAGCCCGCCCTGCCCGGCCGCATGGACATCGACGCCATCTTCGCCGGCGACGACCTCGCCGACGCGGACTTCTACCTCTGCGGCCCGCTGCCCTTCATGCAGGCGCAACKCGCCGCGCTGGAAGCGCGCGGCGTGAAGGCCGAGCGCGTGCACCGCGAGGTGTTCGGGCCGGATCTGCTGGACGGGTTGTTGTAAGGGGATGGCCCGGGCCGATGCTGGCGATGGCCGGCTACGGCGCGCAGGCAATTTTCGGAACGATCCAGGCGGCGAATCAAAATTTTCCGACCATCTGCCCGGGGCATCCAGCATCTAATCGGGAGACCAGAGGACACCAAGCCAGATCTCCCGATGCGAACACTTACCAGACTTGAGAACTACCAGGACGACGCCGGCAACACAGTACGCTACGAGAAGACCTTGGATCGCGGCGTCAAGGTCCTGTTCAGGGGACAGCACAATACGCTGGTCGTCAAACCTGACGCCCTGCTGCCGGGTCTGACGATCATGTTTGACTGCGATCATGGGTACTGCGAAATAGGCAACAACGCATTCAAAGGAACAATCCGCGTCGGACACTACAGCAAGGTCGCCATAGGCGACCACGTCACGTGTACTTCGGACTGCTATATCTCGACCGCCGAGTATGCAACCGTTGCCATTGGCAATGACTGCATGCTCGCCTCCGGCATCGAGATCCGGGCCGACGACGCGCACCCCATCTTCGATGTCGATAGCGGCGAGCGTATCAACCTCCCGCGCCCCATCCACATAGGCGACCATGTGTGGCTGGGCGCGCGCTCCGTGGTTCTGGGCGGCGCGCAGATCGGAGACGGAAGCGTCATCGGGCTGGGTAGCGTGGTCAAGGGCACGATCCCGAACAACTGCGTGGCGGCGGGTATCCCCGCCAAGGTCATTCGCCGCAACTGCGCCTGGGAGCGACCCCACCTGACCCTAAGCAAGCCGTACTACAAGCCGAATGTGCATGCCGTCGACAAATCTCCATAGTGGCATCGCACCAAGGACGATTGAGGCGGGCGCCGTTGTCCTTCTTACGGCGTGCCGGCCAGCGGGGTCTTCACCAAATGAACCAGGCCCCCGCTCGTGAACAGGCGCAGCAAATGCGTACCGGCGGGTCCTTGCACATCGACCTGCGCAGCCGACATCATCGCGCTGGTTCGCGTCACGCCCTGGCAATGGATCCGCAGCGACACCCTGTATTCGCCCGCAGGCACCTCCGCCAAGTCCACGCCCTTGTGCTGGTAGGTGCAGAACCAGCCCTTGTCGTAGTTGACGAAGCCGCCATCATAGAGTTCGCGTGTCAAGCCCGGCCGATTGKCCTTKGCAAGCGGAATCTCGATGTCGCCAGGGCCGCCGTGGAGTATCAGAAAAGAAGATATGTCCTGGTACTCGCCACAGCTAAGGCCACGCAGCACGGCGACACCTTCGGGAAATAACCTGCCGCCCTCGATGCGGACGCGCCGCAGCGCGGCGATCGGCGTCACCTCCGGATACGTCGGTGGCCCGGCATCGTCTCCGATCATCTCCGTATAACCAAAGCGCGGTACGGCGCCCGCCGCCAGGCTGTAGAAGATGCCGAGCAGCAGCGGGACATTATGCTGGGTGACCTGGTTGTGCTCGCGCACCAGGCGCGAACGCGAGACCAGCAGGTTGAAGTTCGAGCATCTGACAAAGCCGCCYAGGTTCGGCACGATTTCCGCGGCGAACTGCGGGTCGGACGGCGAGGTCAGCAGGTAGACGTTCTTGTTGTCGCAGGCGGCGCCGGCGAGCGCCTCGGGCAGCAGGCGATCCAGCACCCGGACCTTCTCCTCATCCGCCTCCCCCATCATATGGGCGGCCACGACGGGCCAGTTGCGCGCGATATACGACCCGATCCGAAACTGCGGCACGGTGGCAACAATGTTGTCGAACCCGTGCTTCATGCCGAAGTACAGAGCKGCTGAGCCTCCCTTGGAAAATCCCGCCAGCGTGCACTGGTTCTTCGTGAGCCCAAGCTCGTCGAGCACGGCGTCGATCAGCGCGAATACCGCCGCCTCGATGCTGAAATCCATGTCCTTGCACACGTAGTACGCACAATGGCCGTCAAACTGGTCCTTGATCCACAATACGTCGGCCGGACAGTCCTGCAACGCGTGCTCGAAATCATAGGTGAACTCGCCAAGCCCGAAGCCGGAAAACACCACGATGAGATGCCTGGCATCGTACTTGCGGCGCTTGCGCCTGAAGGTGACCTCGATGCCGTCCACCATGCGCTTCTGCTCTTTCATGTCCTGTCCTCGCAAAGTTTCCAGTTCCTCCCACAATTCCACTACGCCGCCATCCCGGCTCGCACGCTCTGGCGGCCGCTGCCGGATCGAGTCATCCCGCGGCAGCGCCTCCCGGCTGCMGGACGCTTCCCGCCCCGGACTTGCGCCATGTCGCCTTCACGCCCGTTTCATCGCGCTCAACAGGTTGGAGGCGTTGAGCTGGTCCCAGCTGTGCGCGGGTGCCTCGTCGGCGTGAAACCTGAGCAAGGCAGACCAGCTTGCGGCCGCTTCGCTCCAGTTCCTCGTAAGCTGAGCGACTTCCGCGCGCAGCAGCCACTCCTGCGCGCAATTCGGTCCCCGCACTCCGCGCCGGCGCAGAACCTTCATGGCGTCCTCCACGCGACCGGTCATGCGGTATGCCCGCGCCAGCCGGTACGGTGCCACCTCGGKCCCGTCGAGCAGCGACTTCCAGACCGCGACCGCACGCTCCCAGTCACGGCGGGCGAGAGCGAGTTCGCCGTCCTCCATCTGCATCGCCGCGCTATCGGGATAGTGCGCCAGCAGAATCGACAGCACCGCCCGCGCCTTGTCGAACTGATTCTGATAACGCAGCGCCCGCAGATAGGCACAGGCAACGGCTTCCGGCATTACCGCCGCGTCCGGGAACGCTTGTTMGAATCCCGCGACGGCCTTCGACCATGACTTGCGGTCGAATGCCAGCATCGCGCTTTCCAGCTGGCACACGGCGTCGCCCGGGGACTGTCTCTCGCCCGCCAGCAGCTGTGCCTGTGCCGCGTCCGGATCCCCCATGTTGCGGTAAGCCCGCGCCAGCAGCCCACGCAAGCCGAACGATTTGATCTCTGCATCGGCAAGCCCGTCGATCTCATTGCGCAAGCACGCTATGAGCGCGGGCCAGCGCTGTTGCTGCGCAAGCACACCAGCCTGGTTGCCAATCCGGAACGCCAGCGGCAAGCTCTCTGCGATCCCTGGCTCCCCCATCAGGCACGCCCAGCGCTCGCCACCGGGCGGAGCCAGCCGTGCCACCAGCCGCCATTCGTCCAGCGTCCGAGCTCGCGTGGCCTGCGGCGCGGCCAGCGCCTTCCATGCCTGCTCCGGCTTCCCGCCGGCCTCGTACGCCTGCGCCAGCCTGCAGGCAACGTCTTCCACGTCCGACTGCACCGCTTGCCAGGCCTCGACCGCCTCGTCCCAACGCTGCGCCGCCATGGCCACCTCGGCATGTTCGACACGCAGTGCGGCACTGTCGCGGCGCCGCGGCAGCAAGAGCGCCACTGCTTCACGCGCGGAATTGATCTTGCTGCTCTTGCGCAATGCCTGGACGTAGCGCACGGCAAGGCTGAGCGGCATGTCAGCAATGTCGGGGAAAGCCAGGGCGATCTGACGGGCAGCTTTCTCCCAGTTGCCCCGCACGCTGGCCAGGCGGGCGATCTCGCAGCGGCAGGCCGGATCGCTCGCGGTATGCTTTTCGTAGGCGACCAATTGCTGATGCGCGCGGTCGAAGTTCTTCTCGTGCCGGTAGGCCTGCGCAAGCACCAGATGGGGTTTGTAGCGCCGGAGTTCCGTGAGCGAGAATGCCGGCATTGCCGATCGCAGGGCCTCGGCCGCCTGCCGCCAGTCACCGCCCGCCGCGTGGGCCAACGCGCGGCACAGCAATTGCATGTGTGCAGAAAGCTGGCCATAGGCCGGGGAAGACAGAAGCCGGGCCGCCTCATGCCCCCGGCGTTGCGGCACATGGCAGATCAACAATCCGGCCAGTGCCGATGCATCGTCTGCGACCAATGCCTGCCACGCCTGCGCGGCGGACGCCCAGTCGTGTTCGGCGGTAAGCAGTTCCGCCCGCTCGCGCCGCCCGGGCGCTGAATGGATGGCATCGCCGGCGGAATCGGCCTCGATAACCGCTCGTGCCCGGCCCAGCTTGCCTTGCTCCCTGAGCGCCTGCGCCAGCGCTAGCCGTGCGGCGGCGCGCATGCTGCCGCAGTMGTGCTGTAGCAACGCCGACCAGCGTTGCTCGGCCAACCGCCATCGCCTGCCTGCGCTGGCCTGCGCGGCATAGCCCCGCAACGTGTGCGGATCGGCCTGCGCTTCGTCATAGGGCTGGTCCAGCGCCACCACCGCCTGATAAGTCCGCTCGCAGTTGCGGCCGTCCCGAAACGGAAAGGTCGCGTCGATCCGGGCGCTGACCTCCGGATCCGGCCGGCATCCGCTGGCCAGCATCCGTCCCAGTGCCTCAAGCAGCGCCGCCTCGCTGACGGCCACCGGGCCGAAGCCGTCGCGCCGATAGTCGAAGTAGCCCGGCGCATAGGTATGCAGGCCGGAAAATATCTCATCCTCGTCGAACTGGTAGTAGATGGTGGGCTTGCCCTGTACCGCCATGTCGAACGCGACCGAGGAATAGTCGGTGATCATGAGCGACGCCGCACCAAGCAATGGCTGGATGCCGGCGGCCGCATGCCCGATCACCTTGACGAAGGCGGGTATGTGGAATTGCGCCATGTACGGCTGGATATTGGCATGCGGGAAAAACACCACGGCGTAGCCATACTGCTCGCTGAGCCGGCGCAGCGCCTCGCTGCGCAGCAGGCCGCMCCATGCCCTGGCAAAGCGTGTCTCGGAAAAATCGTGATTGAGGCCACGCGCGCTGCCGGCCACGGTGGACTGGCCCACGACGCTTTTGCGCCAGGTCGGCATGATCAAGATCATCTTGTCCTCGCGCGCGCAGGACAACAGCTTGTCATGGCGCGGCAGCCCGGTCAGCACCACTTCCTTGCGTCCGTACTTATAGCGAGAGCCATCCCCGGCGATGGACTCGTACTCGAAGCGGCTCGTGGTGACGAAGCAGTCGATCCTGCGCTTGCGGTTCAGCCAGCCCGACAGGTCGTCCTTGATGACACCGTGCTGGAGAAAGACGAAATGCTTGCCGTCCAGCGTCTTCGGCCCGAGGTAGTCGGTGACGTAGACATCCGCGTGGGAACTGATCAGCTTGGCGCAAGTGCGCAGCGCCCGCTTGTGTTCCTCGCTGCCGAAGGCCAGGAGCCGGAACCCGTCCTGCTGCAGGCGCCGCCAGTCGTGCGAGTCCTTGCGCAACACGAAATAGGCTTCGCGCTCCGGGCGCGCGTGCAACAGATAACGGTAGAAATGCTCGGCATTGTCATCGGCCTGAATGTCCCGGTCCATCACCAGCCAGGCCCCGGCATAGGCGTTGCCGCTATCCGGCTTCGCCGCAGCCGCCGCGAAATGCTCAACGATGGCGCTTGCCGGCACGCCGTCGCGGTGCTGCGCACCAGCCAGGTTGATGCGCGCCTGCTGGTCGCCCACATGCAGCCTGAGCGTACCCGTATCCCGAGGCAGGTGGATCCACAACCGCCGCTCGCAAACGAAACTGCTGTTCACGAAGTCGTGCCCGACGGACTTGGCGAAGGCCGGAATCCGCTCCACGCCGTCCAGCGTGACGATCTCGACATCCTGCGCATGGCAGAAGTAACGGATCTGGACCTGCCTCTTGGGGGCATCGAACGATTCGACATAGGCGATCTGTTGCTGCGGCGGCAAGCCCTTGAAGCACGCAAGCATGCCCACCTTGTGATAGAACCAGCAGCCGGCCAGCTCGAAATCCTGGATGGTCTTTCTGTCGATATGGCGAAATACTGCGCGGACCAGTTCCTCGAAGCGCGATTTCTGCTCGGGCGAGAGGAACCCGACGACGTCGGGTCGATCGACTATCTGGCGGACATACCAGACCATGTCGTAGACGATCGTCCTCTGCACATGGACCGGAACATGGCCCAGTTCCCGCATGCAGGTTTCCAGCAACTTGAGATAGCCGTTCTGGAGCACGGCTCCGTAGCGGCCGGGATGGGTCCACGAGGAATCCAGCGTGGAGCTGCCGTCCTCGCGCTTGCGATAGTAGTAGATCGCTTTCGGCAGGAATCCCACCGTTCCTTGTCGCAAGCTKGCGAGGAACAGCCCGATAAAGAGGCCGTCCTCGAAGTTCGGCCTGACGGACTCGTCGAACGCCAACCCGGCTTTCCTGATGTCCTGTACCGAAAAGATCGACGAGCTTGCCGACAACTGGAAATTCTTCTTCAGGTCATGGTGGTCCAGTATCTGCTCGCCTGCGGCGAAGCGGTAGCGCAGCGGATGCGTGTCGCTGTATTGCTTCCCGCTCTCGTGATAGAAAACCAGGTTGCACGCGACCATCTTCACGCGGCTGTTGCGATGGCGGTGCAGAAAATCATCGGCTTCKAGAAAGAAGCGAGAATCGACGAAATCATCCGGATCGAGAAACGTCACCCAGTCCGTCCGGACATGCTGAAGCCCAAGGTTGCGGGCCGAAGCCTGGCCGCCGTTTTCCTTGTGGATGTAGCGGATGTTGCCCGGATACCGCCTGCGCCATCTTTCGATGCTCGTGGCGGAGTCGTCGGTCGAGCCGTCGTCCACCACGACCACATCGATATGGCGGATGAAGTCGAGTTCCTGATTGACCAGGCTGGCGAAATACTCGTCCAGGTACTTGCCCACGTTGTAGACCGCCGACACAACGGTGTACCGGTCGTGCCCGGGCTGGCGCCTCGGCTGCACGAGCCCGAGGTCCCGCATGTACTTGCGCATGCCGCGCGCCCGCTTCAGATACATGTCGACGAAAAACAACCTCGGGTCCCGCCGCAACTTCCTCAGTTTCCTATTGATCATTTCTCTTACTCAAGTCTTTCTGGCTTCCCCGCCGATGCCGAGCCTCGCTCGGCTCCCCGTCCCGTTTCCAAATTCCCGTGCCGGGCCGCGCGGCTATCCGATGCCGGGCAGGATCTCCCTTGCCGGCCCGCTCAGCAGATCCAGTATCAGCAGGCTGGCCAGGCACCCCAACTGCGCGCCGAGCCGTCTCGTCCGGGCGGCGGGCACCGCGTATTCATCCAGCGTCGTGTCCGCGTAGAACGAGGAATTGATCTGCGAGGCATAGGCCACGTATCCGCGCAGCCGCTGGCAGGCGGCCACGTCGACCTGCCTGGACGCCGACCAGAACTGGTCCAGCGCGCCCTGGAAGGTCACGCCCTCTTTTGCATAGAAGCAGCGCCCCAGCGCKATCACCGGCACACCGTGGAAAAGCGCCTGCAAACMAGTGGTCGAGTTGATCGTCACCAGTCCCCGGCAACGCTGCAGCAACGTCGGCAAGTGCGCATCATGGACATAGCGCACCCGCCCTTCCACGCCAAAGCKGCGCGCGCAACTGCGGATCGTGCCCGCATAGTCCGTATGGCCACGATCCATCGGGTGATGCTTGAAGACGAGCACGCTGTCCCGCGGCGCATGCCTGGCGAACGAGAACATCGTCCACTCGATAAAATCGCCTACGCGCCGCCACGGACTGGCGGCGCGGATCTGGCTGTCGTTGTAGACCTGCAGTGCCACGACGAAGAATGGCTCCGGTTCGCCCGAAAACAGGTGTCGCACCTGAGGCCGCTCAAGCCACCGGTACGCATGCTTGCGGTATCCGGCCCTTATCCAGCAAGCCAGTTCCCTGATGCCAAACGGCTTGTGATGGCGGTAATGCGKATAATTCGCGGAGGCGACCACGCCGGCGGCGAAATACCAGAACGAGTACCAGGCCATCCAGGCGAAGGCATGGCGGAAGTGGCGTCCCGCAGCGGGCATCCGCACGGCCGGCATCTGCTGCGCCCGCATCGGCGCCAGCCCCGAGCGCGCGTTGACGCCACCGGCTTCGAGCGTGATGTGGTCCGGCCGGATATAGCCTTCTTCGAACACCCAGAAKGCAATGCCTGCCTGCGCGGCAGCGCGCGCGGCGATGCGGTGCGGACGCCGGCAGTCACCGAACGCTATGACGGCATCGATGCGCTTTTCCCGCAGCGTGGCTTGCAGGAAACCTGCCAGCGACGCCATGGCCCCGCGGAAGCGAAGGACGTTGCGGCCGCGGTAAAAGAGGTCGTCGCCACCGTTGAAATTGACTTTCCAGACTTCGCAGCCCGCAGCGGCGAGTTGATCCCGCAAGCGCGCGAAGAACGGCCCGTTCGGTCCCTGCAGCAGCAGGATGCGACGATACTGCGCCAGCCGCTGGAAGGCAGCCCGGGCGGGCTGCGCCTGCGCACCGCCTGAATATTCTCTCCCTGACCGAGATGCATACATAGCTTTACTCCMCATACTTGCTGCCACCGGAATCCCGCACCGGCTACCATCCACCGCGATAGGCAAACCTGAATGTCTTCGCCAGTTCACGTGCCTTGCGGCACTGCCGCCAAAGCCAGTGGCTGCCGATCGCCCGCGGGCCCCGCGAGCGCTCCGCCAGGTGTGCGACCACGTCCTCGGCCGCGCAGAAGCCGTCGATGMCGGGMAGGCGATAACGCGGATAGCAGCACAGCGCGACATAGACCAGATGCTCCACCGACAGGCGGCGAGACCGCCGGGATATCGCCAGCCTGTCCACCGTCAAGCCCCAGCCTGCATAGAACGGCTGCCCATGGCAATGCACCTCCTTGCCATGCAGCAGGGCTTCGAATCCGGCCAGCGATGTCATGACATGCACGGCGTCCGCTGCCTGGATGCAGGCATTGATGCTTGCCTGCGCGGCGGTCTGATCGGCCAGCGCGTGCAGTTCATCGGCATCGATGCGGCCCGGGCGATTCCCGGCCACCACATCGGGATGCGGCTTGTAGACAATCCACGCCTGCGGGTTTTCCGCGCGCACCGTGGCCAGCAGATCTCGATTGCGCTGGATCGCCGGCGATCCGTCCAGCAGCGATGCGTCGCCTTCCACCTGCCCGGCCACGAGCAGCACCTTGCGTCCGGCGCTCTGCGGGGTCAGGGAGAAGCCCCCGCMCACGTTGTACTTGCTGATACMTTGGCGCACCAGGCTTTCACGCAAGCGCATCGCCCGCAGCCACTCGGCCTCGCCGAGCGCGACCGTGGCCAGCATGGTTTCGAGCAGGCACGGCTCCCGCGGGTCGTAATGGATGCCCGGCCCGTCCAGCGCCAGCGATAGCGGGCCGTGCAGGTCGGAGCCGAGCCCGGMGGAACGGACGAAACCATCCTCCACGCGCAATACGGGAATGGCCGCCGCGGCCGCATATGCCCGCAGTGCGGGATTGCGGCTGCCCCACACCACAAGCCGCGCGCCGGCCGGCAAACGCGCAATCTGATCTTCTGCAAGATCCCGGGCAAACTTCAGCCGGCTCGACGGCGTATCCAGGAAGCGCCGGACCATGGCGCGCTTCCACGCGCTCATGCCGACGCAATAGAACGTGCCCCGGCACTGCTCGTTCGCAGCCTTGTTGCGCGCCAGCCATTCGATGGCGTCGAACAGCGTGGCGGGGCGGCCGCTGACAGGATGGGCATAACGCGCGTAGCGCAGGTAGGCCGCCAGGAACAAATGCGCGAGCGGACGCTGTCCGTCGCGGCCCGCGCGCCGCGCGCGCAATGCGGCGCCCTCCGGGTGCCGGTCGTCCGTGAGTCCCCAGCCCGCGTACCACGGCTTGCCGAAGCAGACGACGGATTTTCCGAGCATCAGGGCCTCGAAGCCCATATGCGATGTAACGACATAGACGCGGTCGAACTGCTCGATCAAGGAGAGCGGACAACAATCCCGCGCCAGCCAGCGTATCCGCGAATTCTCGCTGCTGCCTTGTGCGAGATAGCCTGCCTTGTGCCCGGAGACGACCTCCGGATGGGTCTTGACCCAAACCTCTGCCCCCGGGTCGTCGTCGAGCGCCGCCCGCAGCATGGCCGCAAACGTCTCGGCATCCGCGCCGCCCAGCAACACGGACATGTCGCCATGCGTCTGGTCCACCACCAGCACGCGCCGCGACACGCTGCGCGGTGGCAGGGAGAACACCGGCGCATGGTTGTACTTGGAAAGCCGGTGGCGCACCACCAGGGCAAGGCCGCGCTGCGCCTCGGCCAGCGCCGGCTGGTCTGGCGCGGTGTCGCGGATCAACAGTTCGAGTTGCGACGGCTGGCGAGCGTCGTAGTAAATGCCGGCCTCGTCCACCACCAGCGACAAGGGCGCCTCCCGGCTGCCCGGCGCGACCGAACGCAGGAAGCCATCCTCCAGCGCCAGGTATGGCAGCTCCAGTTCCCGCGCCAGCCGCACCGCCCGCTGCGCGCTGGGCCGCCTGCCCCAGCCCGCTACCGCGGCGAGCGCGCCGGTTTCGTGGCGCCGGCGCAGCACGGCACGGCATGGCTTGCCGAGAAAAGCCGCCAGGTGGGGAATCATGAGAATCCCGGGCGAAACGATGCCCACGCTCTCTCCAGCCCTGCCTTCCCATCCGCCAGTTCCGCCCATCGTTCCTCTCCCATCGGCGCGTCCACGCTGTCGGCGGCGCAGCTCGACATCCATCAGTGAAATCCCAGCAGGTACCTGGCCCGGTCMATCCAGCCGCCGAGCCGGTCCACATGCCCAGGGCGAGTGTCGAACAACACAAAAAAATCCTGTGCCGCGAGACCTCGCTCGCCGCAGCATGCAAAGAACTCCTCGATCAGGAAATGGCCCGMCGCCGTGTCGGTGACATTGCCGCCGCCCACCCACGCCCTCAGCTTGCCMAGMAGCCGTTCGGCATTCTCGGCGCGGGCGTGGTAGTAGGCGTCGCCGCGCGGCTTGTCGTGGTAGAGGTGAAACACCACCTGCCTGTCCAGCAGGCGCGGCAGGCTCAGCCTGCCAAGGTATTTGCGAAAGCCCTCTGCCAGCAGCGGCGCACGAAAGCTCTTGTTCTTCAGCAGATCCTCCGTGCGCGGAATCAGCTCGTGGCGCATCGCCAGGCGCAGCATGAAATCGAAATCCTCGTAGCCATGCCCGTGGAAGGCCTCGTCGAAGCCACCCAGGTCCCGGTAGTCCCTGGTACGCAGCACTACCACCGACGACGGATTGGCCATGTGCTGGAAATACCRCCGACGGAACGACAGATAGCCGTCCAGGATCGTGCCGGGCGTCTCTCTGCCGGCTTGCAGCCGGCTGCTCGCCCATTTCGTCAGGTACAGGCACGGCAACACCACCAGCTTCTCGGCCCCCGATGCGACGAGGCGGGCGCTATCGAGGAACAGGTCGGGAAGCGGATACAGATCGGCGTCGAGCAGCAACATCGTGGCCGAATCGACGTGCTMGGCGGCACGGTTGCGCAGCAGGCCGCTATTGACAGCGCCATCGTGGAAGGCGCGCGATACCAACGTGACATGAGGAAACGCCGCCAGCTTCCGGACCAGCGTCCGGTCGTGGCGACTGCCACGATCGTTATGCGCGACCACCATCCTCAGCTTTGCCATGCCCGGATGCCGGGCCAGGTCCAGCACCCTGCCCTTCAAGCTCGCGGGCCGGCGTAGCAGATCCACCGGTATCACCGCGGAGAGCAAGGAATCGGCGCTCTGATGCTTTTGCATGACCTCCATCACAACCCCAACACCACCTTGGCCGAAATCGCCAACTGATAAAGAATCTGGAACACATCCTTKGCAAACTGCCGCGTCTTCATGTCCACCCTCGGCAGCACCAGGATCTCGTCGCCGGAGCGCACCTGCGTGCCCCACTTGCTTTCCGTAAAGCTGCCGTCCCGGTGGGCGACGATCACGCGGGCGCTGTCGGCGTTCTGCGAGTAGCCGCCTGCCTGCTCGATATAGTCGGCCACGCTCATGCCGGAATCGAAGGCGACGGCGTTGGGGAACAGGACTTCGCCGTTGACGATGACGAGGCCGTCCCTGACCGGCACGCGCAGGATGTCGCCGTTCTCCAGCAGCAGCTGGTCACGCGTGCCGGACTTGGCGATCAGGGTCTGGCCGGTGGGTTCGATCTTGCGGGCGCGTTCCACCMATTGCAGCACGAGCGCGGCTTCTTCCTTGCGCAACTGGGCTTCGTCGGCGGTGCCGGAGCGGGCGGTGAGCACGCTGGACTCAAGGCTGCGCAGCGCGGTGCCGAGCAGCACTTTCTGGCGGGCTTTGACGCTGAGTCGGTAGAGCTGGATGCTGTCKGCGTCGGACTGCGGCGTGAAGGCGACCTGGCTGAGCAGCTCGCCCATGCGGCTGCCGTAGGGCAGCACGAATTCCTGCGGGCCGGCGTGCTCGCCTTCCACGCGCACGGTGATGGTGCCGGGGCGCTTGTCGGCGGTGAATTCGATTTCGTCGCCGTCGTGCAGGATGATTTCCTGGTCCTGGGAGATCGGGAAGTATTCGACATTGCGGATGGTGCCGGTGTTGCGCACCACGCGCACGTTGGTGGCCTGCGGCAGCGGCTTGGCCAGGCGGGCGATCTGGTCGAGCCGGGCCTGCTCGCCCTGGAATTCGAAGCGCTTGGCGTTCTCGGCCAGGCCGCCGACCTTGACGGTGCGCTTGCGCGGCTGGACRAAGATCACGTCGCCATTGTTGAGCTGGCGGGTGGCGAGTTCGCCCTTGAGAAGGAAGTCGTAGAGATTGACGACGGCGAGGGTCTGCGTGCCGCGCTTGATGGCGACGTCCAGGAAGGAGCCCCGCTCGGGGTCGATGCCGCCGGCCTGGTCGAGGTAGCGCAGCACGCTGTCGCTGGACGTGCCGTCGTACATGCCGGGTCGATAGACGGCGCCGGTGACGTAGACGCGCACCGGCTGCGCGGCCAGCAGGCTGGCGTAGATGGAAACGCGGCCGGCGAACACGCGGCGCAGCGCCGCGGTGACGGCGGCCTGCAGGTTGGCGTTGGTGATGCCCTGCACGCGGAACGGGCCGATCTCGGGCAGCAGGATGTTGCCGCCGGCATCCACCGCGAGCACGGTGTCGAGGTTGTAGCCGTTCCACATGCGCAGCTGGATGCGGTCGCCCACGGAGATGACGTGGCTGGGGTTGAAGACCGCTGCGCTCTCGCGGCTGAAGGCGCCGGTGAAGAGCTGCGCGCCGAAGGCGTCGCTGGCGAGGTTGGCACCGTAGTCGGCGTTCTGCGGCGCGCTGTCGGGCATGGCTTGCGCGGGATGCGCCGGTACCATGGGCGTGGCGGCTTGCACCGGCATGCCGGTGGCGCCCGCCGGCGGCAGGCCGCCCTGCGCGGCCATGGCGGCGAAGCCGGGCCCGGTGTCGACGCGCGTGCCGGACTGGGCGTGCGCGCCTTGCATGGCCGTGGCGAGCAGAAGGACAAGGAGGAAACGATGCATGGCTAGTCCCGGTGATCGCGAATGATGGCGCCGAGCAACTGGAGCACGCCGGCCAGCATCAGGGCGCCCAGCACGAACACGACGATGTTGTAGAGGCGGCGCGGCTGCAACGGGTATTCGGGCAGGGTGGGGTTTTGCACCACCGCCACGTTCTTGAGCTTGCGCGTGGATTCCATGCGCGCTTTCTCCAGCACGCTCAGCGCGGTCTTGTAGAGGTCCTCGCTGAACCCGGCCGCCGCCTGCAGGCGTTCCTGCTGCTCCGCTACCCGGTTGAGCGCCTTGCCGCTCGACGAGGTCATGCGCGCGCGCTGGGCACCGATCTGGGCCTGCACGGCGACGATCTGCGCGTCGAGCTGCTGGATGGCCGGCGACTGCGGGGTATAGACATCCTTGAGCGCGGCGCGCTTGACGCGCAGGTCCGCCAACTCGGACTCCGCGRCCGCCACCACGCCGGACAGGCTCTSCACGTCGCCGCGCGGGGAGACAATGCCGTTGGCGTTCTGGTACGCCAGCAGGGCCTGGCGGTCGGCCTTCATGCGCTCGCCCTGCGTGCGCGCCTGCCGCTCGATATAGACGACCTGTTCCTCTGCCACACGATGCGTGAGGTCGTTGATAAAGCGTTCGCCCTCCTCTACCAGCGCACGCGTCACTGCCTGCGCCATCGCCGGCGTGAAGGCCTGCGCGCGCACGACCAGGGTGCGCGAGTAGTCGTCATACTMGACGCTCACCCGGCCGAGGTAGTAATCGTGGAAGCGTTCGAGCGACGCATCCGCCGGCCACAGGCGAGACAGCGCGTCGCGGCGCGGATCGCTGTAGTGGCCCTTGAGCGCGAGCGTCGCATCGAGCTTGTTCAGCATGTCGACGGACAGCAGGTACTCGCGCAGCAGCAGCAGATCGCGCGGCGGCGCATTGGCGCCCAGCAGCGAAGCATAGAAGTCGGTCGTGGTGGCGCCTACCGCATCGCTGCGCTCGACCACCACCTTGGCTTCGGACACATAGCGGTCGGCGGCAACCACGCCCCAGTAGACGATCGCCAGGATGGATGCGGCGATGGCGATGCGCCACGGCCAGCCGCACTGCCTGATTTCCCTCAACAGCTTGTTCACCTTGTCATGCTCTTCTTGTATGCCCGCATGGCTTCGTCCACGCTGTCGAAGCGGTAGGCCTGGCCCTCGTGCAGCCAGATCGCKGAGTCGCAAAAGCCGCGCAAGGTCGATTCGCTGTGCGACACCATCACCAGGCCCGCGCGGCCCGCGAGCGCTTCGAAGGCCTTGCGGGACTTGGCGTTGAAAGCGGCGTCGCCGACCGCGGTCAGCTCGTCCACCAGGTACACGTCGAACTCGAACGCGATCGACAGCGCGAAAGCCAGCCGCGAACGCATTCCCGAGGAGTAGGTCTTGACCGGCGCATCGAATGCCGCGCCCAGCTCGGCAAAGTCCCGCACGAAGGCAAGCTTGTCTGCCAGGCCTGCCCGCCCGCCATGGATGCGKCAGACGAACTTGGCGTTCTGCCGCCCGCTCAGCGATCCCTGGAAGCCACCGGAAAGCCCGAGCGACCACGACACCCGGCAGCGCCGGTCGATCTCGCCGCGGCTGGGCGTGTCGGTCCCGCCGATCAGGCGCAGCAGCGTGGACTTGCCCGCGCCATTCCTGCCGATCAGCGCGACGCGGCTGGACCTGGCAATTTCCAGCGATACATCGTGCAGKACCCAGGCGTCCGCCGCCGCGCCGCGATAGCGCTTGTGCAAGCCGGATATCCTGATCATTGCGCCACCAGCCGCGCTGCGAAGCGGCGCTGCAACGCAAGCCCACACAGGACMGAGCACAGGGACCAGGCCGCGAGATAGGACAGGCTGGCGAAGTCCTGCCCCCGATAAGCCGAGAAAAAGCCGCCGCGCATGGCTTCGAGCCCGTGCAGGATGGGGTTCAGCAACAGCCAGTCGCGCACCGGACGCGGCACGCTGGCGACCGGGTACATCACCGCCGAAACGAAATACAGCGGCGCGAAGAACAGGCCGACGATGCGGCCGAACTCCGGCACCAGCGTGCCGAGCACCGACAGGCTCAATGCCAGCCCGGCGCCCAGCAGCCACAGCAGCGCGGCGGCCAGCAGCACTTGCARCGGATCGCGCGGCAGCGCGTCCACCCCGGCCAGGCTGCACGCCGCCAGCAGCACGGCGAACACCAGTCCGTAGAGCAGGCCTTCGAGCGCGGTACGCACCAGCACCGTATCGACCGGCCTTACCTGCCGATACGCGAACAACGCGGCATTGGCCTTGACGGCCTCGGCGCCCCGACTGGCCACGTTGCGCACGAGGAAGAACCCCAGGATGCCGATCATGATGAACAGGCTGGCCGCGATACCCGGAATCAGCACGTGACGCACCACGCCGAACAGCAGCATCAGGAAGCCGATATGGATGACGGGCTCGAGCAGCAGCCACAGCCATGCGGCKCGGCCGGTGGCCAGGCGCGCATTGGCCTCGCGCAGGAACAGCGCGTGCCATACCGAGATGGCGACGGAAAACCGGGAACGAAGACGAATTGAAGGCATGCCGACTCAAGAATGACCCCGGACCGAATGGCGGCCAGGAAGGTTTCCCGGAAGAATGCCGCGGGAGCGCGCTAGCCTTCGGCGCAGGGGGACGGTGCGTCGGGAAATGCCTGCGGCGCGCGGCAAGCTGCCGGACGCCCGGYGGACTTCAGTAGCTAAGACGAAACGTTGCTTCAGCCYGGCGCAAGAGGCGCCCGGCTTCGTCACCGCGATCTTCCGGAAATTCGCCACGGCAATCACGCGATGGCGACCGAAGAAATGGTACAAGCGCGGAGGCCGTCTGAGGGGCGGAAACGTCCGAACGAGATATGGCAAGTTTCCCGCAGACCATACGGCATGGTCTGATAGGCAGGATCGCGCGAGAGCTGGTGGCGGCCCGGCGATGGCGCGGCAGGGAATGCGTCAGGGGCGCGCGGGAGGACGCATCAGGKACGCATCAGGGACGCATCAGGACGTCTCAGGACGTATCAAGGCCGCCCCKGGCCGGTCKGCAGCGGACTGGCGAACKACCGGTGCGGGAAAGGAACGCGAGATGCGCGCAGGGCCCGGCTGGCCCGCGGGAACGCGGAAAGCGCCTATGCGGTGGGCGAAGCGGGCGGGAAATGCAGCGCAAAGCGCAGGCGTCCCGGCGCGGGACAAGTCGCTTCGGCCTGGCCGCCGTGGAGGGTCATGATGGCCTTGACGATGGCGAGTCCGAGTCCGTTGGATTCGGCCACCTGGCTGCGTGCCACGTCGCCGCGGTAGAAGCGGTCGAACAGGCGGTGCAACTGCTCTTGCGGAATGTCGTCGCCCTGGTTCTCCACGGCAACGACGGTGCCACCGGCCTGGTGCACGCCGCTCAGACGGATGACGGTGCCCGGGGTGCCGTACCGCACGGCGTTGACCACCAGGTTGTTGATGGCCCGGCGGCACAGCAGCGGATTGGCCCAGAGCGTGCCCTCCGCCGCGATCTCGAAGCGCATGCCTTTTTCGTCGGCCGGGCCTTCGAAGTACTCCGCGATCTTGTTGAGTTCGGCCTGCAGCGGCACTGCTGCATGCTCGATGGTCAGGCGCGCGTGGTCCGCCTGCGCGAGGAACAGGATGTTCTCGGCGATATTGCCGAGGCGGCTCAGTTCTTCCAGGTTGGATTCGAGCAGTTCCTGGTATTCCTCGGGCCGGCGCGCCTTGCTCAGCGTGACCTGCGTCTGCCCGATCAGCGCGCCCACCGGCGTGCGGATCTCGTGCGCGAGGTCGGCGGAAAACTGGGAGAGGCGTTCGTAGCCTTCACCCAGCCGGTCCAGCATCGCGTTGAATGCCCGCACCAGGCCGTGCAGTTCCGCCGGCGCGCCGTGCTCGTCGAGACGAACGGTGAAGCTGGCKGGGCCGATCTCGGCGGCCCGCGCGGCAATGCTGCCCACCGGCCGCAGCCCGCGCCGGATGGCAACGACGGCCAGCGCCGTGGCCGCCAGCATGCCCACCAGCGTGCCCAGCAGCACGCGGTCGCGGTAGGCGGCGAGCATCTGCACTTCATTGCCCAGCGGATGCGCGGCGATCACCTCGACCACGCTGCCGTCTTCGTTCKAACGCGCGCGCGCCGCCGCCCAGTGGATCGGCACGCCGTTGGCCAGCCGCGTGCGCAGGATGCTGTCCGGCGTGAGGCCGACGCCGTCGCCCGGCATCAGCGGGCCCAGTTCCGCCGGCACTTCGAGCCCATCCGGGTTGACGTGGATGAACGGCGGCTCGCCCGGCTTGCGGAAGATCAGCACGTCGCGCTCGGCGCCGAGCATGGTCTCGAACAGCAGCGGACGGTCCTTGAGTTCCGAGACCGTATAGACGTTGCTGGCCAGCCGGCGGAAATGCGTGACACGCCCGATCAGCTGGAGATCGGCGCGCGCTTCCATCGAGGTCTTGACGGACTGGTAGAAATAGGCGCCCAGCGCGCCGATCACTACGCAGGCGATCAGCGCGAACGACAGCGTGGTGCGCGCCGTGAGCGACGGCGCCCGCCTGGGCCGGGCGTTCATGCGCTGTCGCCGAAGGTGTAGCCGATGCTGCGCACGGTATGGATCAGCTTCTTCTCGAAGGGCTGGTCCACCTTGGCGCGCAGCCGCTTGATCGCCACATCGACGACGTTGGTGTCGCTGTCGAAGTTCATGTCCCAGACTTCCGAGGCGATCAGCGTGCGCGACAGCGCCTCGCCCTGGCGCTTGACCAGCAGGTGCAGCAGCAGGAACTCCTTGTTGGTCAGCGCGATCTCGACGCCCTGGCGGGTGACCTTGCGGCGCATGACATCGAGCTTGAGGTCGGCGAACTCGAACAGCTCGGCTTCGCGCACCACGCCGCGCCGAAGCAGCGTGCGGATGCGCAGCACCAGCTCGATGAACGAAAACGGCTTGACGAGATAGTCGTCCGCGMCGAGCTCGAGGCCGTGGATGCGGTMATTGACATGATCGCGCGMGGTCAGAAAGATCACCGGCAGGTCGCGCCGCGCGCGCAAGGTGCGCATGATCTCCCAGCCATCGATGCCGGGCAGCATCACGTCGAGCACGATCAGGTCGTAGGCGTGCTCCAGCGCCATGTGCAGCCCGTCGGTGCCAGTGCGCGCGAGGTCCACGGCATAGCCACTTTCGCGCAGCCCTTTCCTGAGGTAGTCGCCGGTCTTGGGATCGTCTTCGATGACGAGGATGCTCATGATGCGCAAATCGGTTCGGCTGGTGTGCTGCCATTCTAGCCACCGCGAGCCCGCCGCTGATGACATTTTTGTCATCAAACGGTCACTCGGACGACCGCTTTCGAGCCCTAATCTGGCCCGCACCTTTCACTGCACGGAGTGCCAGAATGAAGATCGTTTCGAGCAAGTTGACGCGTACCGTACTGGCCGCCGCCATGCTGGCCGGCGCCGCGATTGCAGGCGCCMCCGCGGCGCTGGCCCAAGCGGCCCCGGCCGCCGCCCCGGCCAGCGCGCCMACCGGCGTGCGCGGCACCGTGACGGCCTTTGCCGGCGACACGCTGAAGGTGCGCACCCGCTCGGGCCAGGAGCTCGACATCGGCCTGGGCAAGGACACCGCGGTGCGCGGCGTGACCCTCGCCAAGATCGACGAGATCAAGGCCGGCAGCTATATCGGCTCGGCCGCGGTGCCACAGGCCGACGGTTCGCTCAAAGCGCTCGAAGTACACGTGTTCCCGCCCAGCATGCGCGGCAGCGGCGAAGGCCATCGCGCATGGGACCTGGGCAAGAACAGCAGCATGACCAACGGCACGGTCGGCAGCGTGGTGGTCAGCAACGGCCGCACCATTACCGTGAAGTATCCCGAAGGCGAAAAGCGCATCGTGATCCCGGTCGACGTGCCTATCGTCAATCTCGAACCCGGCGACCGCTCGCTGCTGGTGCCGGGCACGCATGTCGTGCTGTTCGCCGCCAAGGCACCGGACGGCGCGCTGACCGCGCGCTTCATCTCGGCCGGCAAGAACGGCGTCGTGCCGCCGATGTAAGGTCACCGGCCATGCACAAGCCAACCCCCGCCCGCGCCGCGCGGCGTGCCATCGTCCACCCGCTGGCCGTGCGCGCCGCGCACTGGATCAACGCCTTCGCCATGACGTGCATGGTKATGAGCGGCTGGGCCATCTACAACGCGTCGCCCTTGTTCGCCTTCCGCTTTCCTGCGTGGGCGACGGTGGGGGGGTGGCTGGGCGGCTCCATCGCCTGGCATTTCGCCGCGATGTGGCTGCTGTGCGCCAATGCCCTGCTCTACCTCGGCCATGGCTTCGCCACGCGGCACTTCCGCCGGCATTTCCTGCCCCTGAGCGCGCGCGCCGCGCTGCGCGACGCGGGCCTTGCGCTGCGCCTGCGCCTGCCGCACCGGCCCGGCGTGTACAACGCGGTGCAAAGGCTGATGTACGTGGCGGTGCTCCTGCTCGGCGCGCTGGTGGTGGCCTCCGGCCTGGCGATCTGGAAGCCCGTGCAGCTGTACTGGCTGGCGAACCTGTTCGGCGGCTTCGATACGGCCCGCTATGTGCACTTCGGCGCCATGGCCGGGATCGTCGCCTTTGTCGTGGTGCACCTGGTGCTCGTCATCGCGGTACCGTCGACCCTGTTGCCGATGTTCACGGGCCGCGCGGGGCGCGGTCATCATGGAGAAGCCGAAGCATGAGCGAGCCGTCCGGAAAGACGCGGATCGCGCGTCCCGTTACCCAGGATATCCCCGCCACCGCGCGCTCCGCAGGCGAACCGCGCGCGGCAGGCGCCGCCATCGCCACGCCCTCGCGGGAGCGCATCAGCGCGGCGGATTTCAAGCCGCGGCTGCAGCGGCGCATGTTCCTGCGCTCATCGCTTTCGCTCGGTGCCGTATCCATGCTGGCCGGCTGCACGCTGCAGGACGGCGACACCGTGGACAAGGTGCTATGGTCCATGTCGCGCTGGAACGACCGCGTGCAGGCCTGGCTGTTCAGCCGCGACCGGCTGGCGCCCACCTATGCGCGCAGCCAGATCACGCAGCCCTTCCCCTTCAACGCCTTCTACCAGGAGTTCGACGTACCCGAGGTAGACGGCAACGACTACCAGCTGGAAGTCTCCGGCCTGGTCGCCGACAAGCGCAGCTGGAGCCTGGCGCAATTGCGCGCGCTGCCGCAGGCTGGCCAGATCACCCGCCATATCTGCATCGAAGGCTGGAGCGCCGTCGGTGAATGGCGCGGCGTGCCGTTGCGGACCTTCTTGCAGCGTATCGGCGCGGACACCACCGCGCGCTATGTCGGCTTCAAGTGCGCGGACCGCTATTACTCCAGCCTCGACATGGAAACCGCACTGCACCCGCAGACCATGCTGGCGCTGGATTTCGGCAGCGAACCGTTGCCTGCCAGGTACGGCTATCCGCTCAAGCTGCGCGTGCCGACCAAGCTCGGTTTCAAGAACCCCAAGCATATCGCCGCGCTGTTCGTGACCAACGAGAATCCCGGCGGCTACTGGGAAGACCAGGGCTACAACTGGTTCAGCGGGATCTGAGAGAGCCTGGCCCAGGACCTGGCCCGGACCTGAAAAAGTGACTAGCGGCAGGTGACGCACAGGCGGTTCCCCGCGCCAGACAGCCACGCGCCCGCCGCCAAATATGGCGCTACGCACACATTTATCACCAAAGACACGCCGTCCGGGGCCAGCAAGGATTCCCAGCGCGGTCACTCGTGCGTAAGATCGAGAGCATCCGCCCGGCCGCCGCCGCTCGATGCGCGCACGGCCGCGCATGGCTCACACCCGCACATCACCTCCCGCMGCGGGCCCCGCAACAGACGAGGGAGACCATGGCATCAGGCAGCGCATCCCGGCAACTCTGGCATATGACTTCCGAAGGTTGGGGCTACTGTGCGCTCGGCACCTTCAGCCACGACGGCCTGCCGCCCGAGTGGCGGGCCGTGCTGCCCATGCTTCCGCTACGCGACCGCTACTCCCCCGTGAAGGCCGCGCGCATGGTGCTGGTCACCATGCAGCTACGCGGCGCCGCACCCGACGCGGCGCAACGCTCCGATCCGCAACGACCGCTCTACTACGTCTACCAGGCGTGGAGCACGCTGGCCGGATGATTGGCCGCCGGGAATGAAAAACGGGCCCCGAAGGGCCCGTTTTGCATGTCGTCGACGCGCGAGCGGATCACCCCACCCACTTGCGGGCATTCCTGAACATGCGCATCCAGGGGCTGCCGCCATCGGGGATCTGCTTCCACGCATCCGGCGCCCAGCTCATCGTGGCCGTGCGGAACACGCGTTCCGGGTGCGGCATCAGCACGGTGAAGCGGCCGTCCACGGTGGTCACCGAGGTAATGCCKTCGGGCGASCCGTTCGGGTTSAGCGGGTAGGTCTGGGTGGGCGCGCCGTGGTTGTCCACGAAGCGCAGCGCCACCTGGGCCTGCTTCTGGTCGCCCTGCTGGGAGAAGTCGGCAAAGCCCTCGCCATGCGCCACCACGATGGGGATGCGGCTGCCTTCCATGCCGGCGAAGAAGATCGACGGCGAGGACTGCACCTSCACGGTSACRAAGCGYGCTTCGTACTGYTCSGACTGGTTGCGCGTGAACTTCGGCCASGCRYYSGCGCCCGGGATGATCGGGGCGAGGTTGCTCAKCATCTGGCAGCCATTGCACACGCCCAGCGCGAAGGTGTCCTGGCGGTTGAAGAAGGCGGCGAACTGCTCGGCCATCTGCGCGTTGAACAGGATGGTCTTGGCCCAGCCTTCGCCGGCGCCCAGCACGTCGCCGTAGCTGAAGCCGCCGCAGGCAACGAAGCCGCTGAAATCGGCCAGGCTGGCGCGCCCGGCGATCAGGTCGCTCATGTGGACGTCGTGCGCGTCGAAGCCCGCGCGGTCCATGCTGTAGGCCATCTCGATCTGCGAGTTGACGCCCTGCTCGCGCAGGATGGCCACACGCGGACGGGCGCCGGTGGCCACGAACGGCGCGGCGATGTCCTCGGCCGGGTCGAACGTCAGCACCGGCGAGATGCCGGGGTCGGCGGCGTCGAGCAGGCGGTCGTATTCGCTGTCGGCGCAGGCGGGGTTGTCGCGCAGGCGCGCGATGCGCCAGCTGACTTCGCTCCAGTTGCGCTGCAGCTCGCCGCGGGCGGCGCCAAACACCTTCTTGGCGTCGCGGTAGATCTCGATCTGGTCGGTCGTGTTGGGCTTGCCCACCACGTGGCTGCAGGCGGACAGGCCGGCTTCGCGCAGCACGCCGAACACGGCGTCGCGCTCTTCCAGGCGCACCTGGATCACCGCGCCGAGTTCTTCCGAGAACAGCGCGCGCAGGGTCTGGTCGTTGCGGCGCTMGCCGATCTGCTGGGCCCAGTTCTTGGCGTCGCCGTAGTCCTGCTCCTGCTGCGGGTCCAGCGCCAGCATGTCGACGTTGAGCGACAGGCCGCAGTGGCCGGCAAAGGCCATTTCCGCCAGCGCCGCCAGGAAGCCGCCGTCGGAGCGGTCATGGTAGGCCAGCAGCCTGCCTTCGCGGTTCAGGCGCTGGATGACGTTGAAGAAGTTCTTCAGGTCTTCGGCACTGTCCACGTCCGGCGCGGCGTCGCCCACCTGCTGCGTGACCTGCGCCAGGATGCTGCCGCCCAGGCGGTTCTTGCCGCGGCCCAGGTCGATGGCGATCAGCACGCTGTCGCCGGCATCGGTGCGCAGTTGCGGCGTCAGGGTGCGGTCGGTGTCGTCCACCGCGGCGAAGGCCGAGATGATCAGCGAGACCGGCGCCACCACTTCCCTGGCGATGCCGTTCTCTTCCCACTTGGTGCGCATGGACAGCGAATCCTTGCCCACCGGGATGCTGATGCCGAGCGCCGGGCACAGTTCCATGCCCACCGCGTGCACGGTGTCGTAGAGCTTGGCGTCCTCGCCGTCCACGCCGCACGCGGCCATCCAGTTGGCGGACAGCTTGACCTTGCCCAGGTCCATGACAGGCGCGGCGGCCAGGTTGGTCAGCGCCTCGCCGATGGCCATGCGGCCCGAGGCCGGGGCGTTGATCACGGCCAGCGGGGTGCGCTCGCCCATGGTCATGGCTTCGCCGGCGCGGCCCTTGTAGTCGAGCGTGGTCACGGCCACGTCGGCCACCGGCACCTGCCAGGGACCGACCATCTGGTCGCGCGCGTTCATGCCGCCCACGGTGCGGTCGCCGATGGAGATCAGGAAGGACTTGCTGGCCACGGTGGGGTGGCGCAGCACGTCGCGCACGGCTTGCTCCAGCGCGATGCCGGTCACGTCCACCGGCGGCAGCGCCTGCTCCACGTGACGGACGTCGCGGTGCATGCGCGGCGGCTTGCCGAGCAGCACTTCCATCGGCATGTCGACCGCGTAGTGTTCCTTKAGCGAGGCGTCGACGTGCGCGTCCACCAGCTGCAGCTGTTTCTCTTCGGTGGCCACGCCGACCACCGCGAACGGCGAGCGCTCGCGCTGGCACATGGCCTGGAACAGCGGGAAGGAATCCGGCGCGATGGCCAGCACGTAGCGCTCCTGCGATTCATTGCACCAGATCTCGGCCGGGCTCAGGCCGGACTCTTCCAGGTGCACCTGGCGCAGGTCGAAGCGCGCGCCGCGGCMGGCGCCGTCCACCAGTTCGGGGAAGGCATTGGAGATACCGCCCGCGCCGACGTCGTGGATCGACAGGATGGGGTTGTCGTCGCCGAGCTGCCAGCAGGCGTTGATGACTTCCTGCGCGCGCCGCTCCATTTCCGGGTTGCCGCGCTGGACCGAATCGAAGTCCAGGTCGGCGGTGTTGGTGCCGGTGGCCATCGAGCTGGCGGCGCTGCCGCCCATGCCGATGCGCATGCCCGGGCCGCMMAGCTGGATCAGCAGGGTGCCGGCGGGCAGCGGGTTCTTGTGGGTATGGCTGGCATCGATCGCGCCGATGCCGCCGGCGATCATGATCGGCTTGTGATAGCCGCGCACGGTACCGCCCACGTTCTGCTCGTAGACGCGGAAGTAGCCACCCAGGTTGGCACGGCCGAATTCGTTGTTGAAGGCGGCGCCGCCGAGCGGGCCTTCGGTCATGATCTGCAGCGGCGAGGCGATGCGGTCCGGCTTGCCGGTGACCGCGGGCTTGTCGTCGGGATTGCGGTGTGCCACCGGCTGGGCGGCATCGCGCGCGTTTTCCCAGCTTTCGACGGCATCCGGCAGCATCAGGTTGGAGACCGTGAAGCCGGTCAGGCCAGCCTTGGGCTTGCCGCCACGGCCCGTGGCGCCCTCGTCGCGGATCTCGCCGCCGGCACCGGTGGAGGCGCCGGGGAACGGCGAGATGGCGGTCGGGTGGTTGTGGGTCTCCACCTTCATCAGCGTGTGCGTGAGCGCCTCGTGGCGGCCGTACTTCTGCTCGCTGCCGCGCGGGAACCAGCGCTCCGCCACGCCGCCTTCCATCACCGCCGAATTGTCGGAGTACGCCACGATCGACCCTTGCGGGTTGAGCTGGTGCGTATTGCGGATCATGGCGAACAGGGACTTGTCCTGCTGCACGCCGTCGATGGTCCAGGTGGCGTTGAAGATCTTGTGGCGGCAGTGCTCGCTGTTGGCCTGCGCGAACATCATCAGCTCGACGTCGGTCGGGTTGCGGCCCAGCCGGGCGTAGGCGTCCACCAGGTAGTCGATCTCGTCTTCCGACAGCGCCAGGCCCATCTCGGTATTGGCCTGCGCCAGCGCGGCGCGGCCACCCGAGATGTCGATGAAGCGYAGCGGCTTGGCCGGCAGTTCCTGGAACAGGCCGGCCGCGTCTTCGCGCGCGGCCACCACGGCCTCGGTCATGCGGTMGAACAGATGGGCGGCCACGGCGGCGCGCGTGCCGGCGTCCAGCGTCTTGCGCCCGCGCAGCAGGCCCTTCTTGCAGATCACGGTGATCTCGATGCCGCGCTCGATGCGGTGCACGCTGGCGAAGCCGCAGTTATGCGCGATATCGGTCGCCTTGCTGGCCCACGGCGAGATCGTGCCGAAGCGCGGGATCACCACGAAGCGGTCGCCTTCGGCCTGTGGCTCGAACGGCGCGCCGTAGGTCAGCAGCGCGCCGATGCGGGCACTGTCGTCCTGCGACAGCGGCACATCGGAATCGACGAAGTGCAGGAACTGGCCGTGAACCGACTCGATGTCGGCGTCGATCTGCTTGAGGGCGGTGAGCAGGCGTTGCTGGCGGAAGGCAGAAAGGGCCAATGCGCCGGGGAAGCACGAGAAATKCGCCATGGTCTGAGCGGTCGGGAGGGCAGGAGGTAGGGGCTGCTACCGGCCGGCGCCGCTGGTTGGGGCGCCGTGCTGGCGGGAAACCGGCATTATACCTTGTCGGCGGACCTTTCCCGCGTTGCAGCAGAGCCGGCGACGCCCCGGCTACCCGGCTACCCGGCTACCCGGTTGATCTGGGCGCGAAGCGGCGCCGGGACCACTCACGGCCCGCGACACCACGCGCGGGCCGCTTCGGCGGCCCGCAACGCGGCACGCTCAGGCCTCGCCGAAGCCCCCGCCCCCGGGCGTTTCCACCACGAACAGGTCGCCCGCCTCCATCTCGCAGCGCCCGACGTGGCCGAGCGCCTCTTCCCGCCCGTCGCGCCGCACCACGTAGTTGCGCCCGGTGGCGCCGGGCGCGCCCCCGGCCATGCCGAACGGCGCGTGCAGGCGGTTGTTGGAGAGGATCGACGCGRTCATGGGCTCCAGGAAGCGCACCCGGCGGATGCCGCCGCTGCCACCGTGCCAGCGCCCCGCCCCGCCCGAGCCCGGGCGGATCTCGTAGCTTTCCAGCCGTACCGGGAAGCGCCATTCCAGCACTTCCGGGTCGGTCAGCCGCGAATTGGTCATATTGGTCTGCACCACGTCGCAGCCGTCGAAGCCGTCGCCGGCCCCGCTGCCGCCCGAGATGGTCTCGTAGTACTGGTAGCGCGCATTGCCGAAGGTGAAGTTGTTCATGGTGCCCTGGCTGGCCGCCACCACGCCCAGCGCGCCATACAGGGCGTTGGTGATGCAGGACGAGGTCTCCACATTGCCCGAGACCACCGAGGCCGGATAGCGCGGGTTGAGCATMGAYCCMTCCGGGATGATGACCTTKATCGGCTTGAGGCAGCCGGCGTTGAGCGGGATGTCCTCGTCGACCAGCGTGCGGAACACGTAGAGCACTGCCGCCATGCACACCGCGCGCGGCGCGTTGAAGTTGTTGGGCAGTTGCGCCGAGGCGCCGGTGAAGTCCACCACGGCTTCGCGCCGGGCCTGGTCCACCGTCACCTTGACCTGGATGCGCGCGCCGTTGTCKAGCGGGTAGTMGTAGCTGCCGTCCTTGAGCGCGGTGATGACGCGGCGCACGGCTTCCTCGGCGTTGTCCTGCACGTGGCCCATATAGGCGCGCACCACCGGCAGGCCGAACTGCGCCACCATCTTGCGCAGCTCTTCCACGCCCTTGGCATTGGCCGCCACCTGGGCGCGCAGGTCMGCCATGTTCTGGTCGATATTGCGGGCCGGGTAGCGCCCGTCGGCCAGCAGCGCGCGCATGCCGGCGT
>NZ_JBFTLQ010000057.1:0-88286 GCF_056396525.1 Cupriavidus sp. 05T41 | reverse complement strand
GAACAGGACCGTGAAACGACTCCACGCCGATGATAGTGCGGATTACCCGTGTGAAAGTAGGTAATCGCCAGGCTCTCCCTTTAAACCCCTCAGTACGCAAGTACTGGGGGGTTTTGCTTTTGGGGCGGCCGATTTATGGCGGCCAATTTGCAGCGACCGGTCCGCAGCGGCGGTMTTGCGATGGCCTGAATGCACGGTGCCTTTGCAGTCATCGTGCCAGCCGGCATAATTGCTCTGTTTCCATATACCTCTAATCGCCCCGGATGCCAGCCGAGAGCAACATTTCATGGTTTCTCTACCTGCTCGAATGCGAAGGTAATACCATCTACACCGGCATCACGACCGATGTGGAGCGTCGTTTTGCCCAGCATCAGGCAGGAACCGGCGCCAAATACACGCGTTCACGCAAGCCGATCCGGATCCTCGCCTGGCAGGAATTCGAAAATCGCTCGGAAGCCTCGAAGGCCGAGGCTGCCGCCAAGCGCCTGAATTCAGCGCAAAAGCGCGCATTATGCGCGATGTTGTCGGAAAATAACGATCCCGGGCAAATGACTGCGGCCAGCTAGTACGCCGCGGACTCCAGAGTTCCCACTTCCTTTCCTTCCMTTAAGTCTGGTTTAAGGATGGCCCCTTAGCATGGTCCTGTCGCGTCCCGGCTCGAGGACGCCCAAGGTAACTCAGGAAAGGAAGACGCCATGATCCGCCAGACACTAGCCCGCTCTGCCATCGGTATTGCTGCCCTGGCTGCGCTCGCCGGGGGGTATACCTATCTGCAGAAGGAAGTCATCACGCCGGGATATGCCGCGCAGGCGCCCGCGACGGCATCGTCGCAGCCAGTGGCCGTGGCCACCCCGGCTGATTTTTCGGGCATCGTCGACCAGTACGGCCCTGCCGTGGTCAATATCAGCGTGACCGCGCGCGCGCAGCGCACCTCGGCGCAGGTGCCGCAGGGCATGGACCCCGACGACCCGCTGTTCCAGTTCTTCAAGCGCTTCGGTCCGCAGTTCCAGGGTCCGCAGAGCGGCCAGCAGCAGCTGGTGCGTGGCCTCGGCTCGGGCTTTATCATCAGCCCGGATGGCCTGATCATGACCAATGCCCATGTGGTGGACGGCGCCCAGGAGGTAACCGTCAAGCTGACGGACCGCCGCGAGTTCAAGGCCAAGGTGCTCGGTGCGGATGCGCAGACGGACGTCGCCGTGATCCGCATCGATGCGAAGAATCTCCCGACGGTGCGCCTGGGCGATCCGTCGCGCGTGCGCGTGGGCGAACCGGTCCTCGCCATCGGATCGCCTTACGGTTTCGAAAACACGGTGACCGCCGGCATCGTCAGCGCCAAGTCGCGCTCGCTCCCGGACGACACCTATGTGCCGTTCATCCAGACCGACGTTGCCGTCAATCCCGGCAATTCGGGCGGCCCGCTGTTCAACCAGCGCGGCGAGGTGATCGGCATCAACTCGCAGATCTACAGCCAGACCGGTGGCTACCAGGGACTCTCCTTTGCGATTCCGATCGACGTGGCCAGCAAGGTGCAGGCGCAACTGGTCGCGCACGGCAAGGTTACGCGCGGCCGTCTTGGCATCGGCGTGCAAGAGGTAAACCAGGCCCTGGCGCAATCGTTCGGCTTGCCGAAGCCCAGCGGCGCGCTGGTGAACTCGGTCGAGCCTGACAGCCCCKCGGCGAAGGCCGGCGTCAAGCCGGGCGACGTGATCGTGCAACTGGGAAGCGACGTGATCGATCATTCGGGCGACCTGCCCGAGCACGTCGCCGACCTCGCGCCGGGCACGCAGACTTCGCTCAAGGTGATCCGCAAAGGCGAGCCCGTGACCCTGACCGTCAAGATCGGCACGGCGAAGGATGCGGCTGTCGCCGACAAGAGTCCCGCCAACAATGCGGGTGGCAAGCTCGGCCTGGCGGTGCGTCCGCTGAGCCCCACGGAGAAGCGCGACAGCGGCATCGACGGCGGCCTGGTCGTGGAGGATGTCGCGGGCCCGGCGGCCAAGGTAGGCATCCAGCCCGGCGACGTCATACTGTCGATCAACGGCACGCCGATCAGTTCGGCGGATCAGTTGCGCGCGCTGGTGTCGAAGTCCGGCAAGCAGGTCGCCTTGCTGGTGCAGCGCGATGACGCCCGTATTTTCATCCCGCTCGACCTCGGTTGAGCGTCGTTGGAAGCGTGGTAAGCCGCCGCCGAAAGCGCGGTGATAATCGAGTMGGAAAACGTGAGCGGGCCGGTAAACGCGTATACGTTTACGTATACGCGGACGTATACGCGGACGTATACGCCAGGTATACGTCCGGCCCGCCAAGCCTTGCTGGAAGCCGAATTCCGGTGCAAATAGGGCTGTCAGAACGCGCTGTAACAGGTATTATCTCGACTGCGACGCAAGACACGCCGCGACGGCTGCAGGCCCTTGTTGCGAATTCGTCTTGCTGACTCGAAGACACAAGGAAGTCTATGCAGTTGGATTTCACCCGCGCGTCCGCGATCACGGGTACCGAAAGAGCGCGGCGCCTGCCGCAATCGACGCCCTCTCCGCGCCGCCGCAAGAAAGCTGAAGCCCCGCACTGGGAGCGTGGCTACCGTTCGCACTTCTACCGCAATGAGCGTGGCGAGAAGCTTGGCGAGGTACGCCTGTCAGATCGTGGCGAGCTGCCGGTTGTCTATCACTGGGCCGCCGGCAACTATTCCGGCGCGGAAGGCTCGCTCGTGCATGCGCGCATGCGTGTGGAAGAAACCATCGGCTTCGGCATGCGCCAGCTGCCGCTGTTCTAAGCGCAGGACTCCGATGTCGCCGGCGGCTTTGCCGGCAGATGCAGTGCCCGTATCGCGCAAGCGCGCCGCAGCGATCCAGCCCGGCCACACGCATTGCCCACGGCAAGCCGCCAAGCGGTGACGCCCGCCTCACCATCCCCGCGGCACGCACGCCGTATCCGAACCAGTCCCTGCCGCTCTCCGTTCAGTCGCGCTCCGTTCAGTCCAGGCGTCTCTGAGCCAGCATGAAGGCCGCAGCGGTCAACGCCAGCACCGCGATCAGCCGGTACAGGTCCTCGCACGCAATCAGCCGGGCCTGCGAGTCGACCAGGCTGGCGAGTTGCGCCATCGCGGCCTGGTGCGCACTGCCGGCATCGAAGCCGCGCGCGCTCCAGCCCGCCTGCACCGCGTCCAGCCATTGCTGTGCCTGTGCGGTGTGCTGGCCAAGGGCGCCGGTCAGGCTGGTGTGCACGGCGAACTGCCGGTTCTGCAACAGTACAGCGCCCAGCGCGGAGGCAAACGAGGCAGCGATCTGGCGCAGCAGATTCTTGCTGCGATAACCATGCGCGAAGTCTTCCTCGGCCAGCGAGCGGAAGGTCAGGCCCGCGATGGGGATGATCACCATCACGCCAAACAGGCCCTTGCCGATCAGCCCGGCGATCAGCGCCTGCGTACCGGCGTCCGGCKGCATCGACGAAAACCACCATGCCGCGCCTGCCATCAGTAGCAGCCCGCTCGCCATCAGCGGCTTCTTGTGCGGCAGCTTTGGCGCCACCCGCAGATAAACCACGATGCCGGCCAGGCTGACCATGGCGGCAAAGCTGTTGAGCCAGCCGGTGGTGGCCAGCGGCATGCCCAGCGCCTGTTCCGCGTAGATCGGGAACACGTAGGCGCTCAGGTTGCTGATCAGATAGTAGGCGAAGTACATCCCCAGCCCGGTCAGGTAGACGGGGTTGCGCAGCGCGCGCACGCGCAGCACTGGCGCGCTGTGGTGCCATTGCTGCCAGAGGAACMAGCCGAACAGGCCGACCCCGACCGCGCCGATCGCCACCAGTCGCAGCGGGTGCGAAAAGACGTCGAAGCGGGCCTCGGTCAGGGCGGCCTGCAGCGACACTACCGCCGCGCCGAACAGCAGCAGCGGGCCAAGCGCGGGGCCCTGGTCGTCGTTGCCCGGCTCCGCATCGGGCAGCAGCAGCCACGCGCCCAGCGCCGCCAGCGCCGCGAAGGGCAGCGCGCCGTAGAACACGTCCTGCCACACGCCGCGCTCGATCAGTTCCGCCGCCAGTGCCGGCGCCACCGCGGAGGCCGAGAAGATGCCGAGCATGAAGATGCGCGCCGCGCGGGGCCGGTCGGCCGGCGCGAACATCACATTGACCAGGATGCGGMAGCTCGTAAACAGCGCGCCGCCACCGACGCCCTGGACGAAGCGCGCGCCCACCAGCTGCGGCAGCGAATGGCTGGTCGCCGCCGCCAGCGTGCCCGCCATGAAGATCAGCAGCGCGCCGGTGAGGTAGTAGCGGTAGCCGAAGCGCTGCGCCAGCCATTGCTGCTTGAGGATCATCAACATGCTGCCGACCGCGTAGGCGGCCTGGACCAGGGCGAAGCTGCGCGGGTCCGCGTCCACGCCGCCGACGATGTGGCTGGACGCAAACACGAACATGATGTTCTCGAGAAACTCGACCTAGGTGGCCAGCGCGAGCAGCAGCATGACCAGTGTCTGCCGCTGCCGGCGGCTGAGCAGGCGCAGCCAGCGCAGCCCGAGCCGAAGCGGGCGCAAGGCAGAGCCTGATCTCATGGCTCCAGCGCGAGCAGGTTCTTGTGCATGCGGTTCAGGGCCCGCGTGGTGGTGCCCAGGCCGCTGTCTCCCAGTGGCTGCCAGGCTTCGGCGTAAGCGGCGTGCACCGCCGGTGCGGCACGTTCGAGCAGGCGCAGGCCGGCCGCGGTGAGCACGAGCTCGGTGCTGCGGCGGTCCTGCGTGGAAGCATTGCGGCGTACCAGCCCGCGCGCTGCCAGGCTGTCCATMAGGCGTGTCATCTGGGTGCGGGTGGCGTCGAGCGTCAGCCCTAGCTCGGACGGCAGCGTCGGCTGGGCGTCATCGGTGGCGAGCATGCTGATCGCCAGGTATTGCTGGAGGTCCAGCTCGAACGGTGCAAGTGCCCGGTCGATATGGTCGCGCAGCAGGCGCGCCGTGCGCAGCAGCAGCCGCGAGGCCAGGATCAGGTCACGCGGTGCCTCGGGGTGGCTGGCACAAAAGCGTTCAATGCGGTCTTCGAACGACATGGAGGCGTAATGCTTCTGGTGATGCCGGCGCAAGCGGGTGCTGCACTGGCGAATTGATTTCGTATGAAATTATATCACTTGAAACAAGTCGCCGAGATGACGGGCGGCTCGGCAGCTTCATGCGCCCCGCGGGGTGCGGTGGAGTTGCCRCAGGGCCCGGCGCAGCGCGGCCAGCTCGGCCGTACGCAGCGCCGGCGCAAGTTGCCCGTAGCGCAGCCTGACATAGCGCTGGTTGAAATCGTGCACGGYGCGGGCGGCGGCCGGCCAGGCGAGCGCCGCGCGTTCGGCGAAATCCTGCGGCCCCTCGGAAGGCGAGCGTACGCACCCGTGGCGTGCCAGTTGCCGGCAGAAGCGCGCATAGAGCGCCTGTACCGGATCGGTCTCGCGGCGCCGGCGCATGAGCGGCACCAGCCCCAGCAGGCTGAGCGCGGCCAACCCGCCGAGCAACGCCTGCGGCAGGCTGTCGCCGACGCCTATCCGATGCATGAACCGGGCCTGCTGGCCGCGATCGTATTGCAGCACCCAGCGCTGCCAGGTGTAGACCATGCCATCCATGCCCCAGCGCAGGTTGCGCAGCCAGCCCGGGTCGCGTACCGCGCGCAGCGCCTCGATCTCGCTGGCGTCGAGCGCCGCGTCGATGCCGCGCTCGACGCGGCTCGGCGCCACCGCGCTGGTGGGATCGACGCGCACCCAGCCGCGTCCGGCCAGCCAGATCTCCGCCCATGCGTGCGCATCGGCCTGGCGCACGATGTAGTTGCCGCCGATCGGGTTGTACTCGCCGCCCAGGTAGCCCGTGACCACCCGCGCCGGCACGCCCGCCGCGCGCATCAGGAAGACGAAGCTGCTGGCATAGTGCTCGCAGAAGCCGCGGCGGGTGTCGAACAGGAAGCTGTCGATCTGTTCGCGCCCGAGCGGGGCGGGCGACAGCGTGTAGCCGAACGGCGCCGCCGCGAACAGCTGCAGCGCGGCCTGCGCGCGTTGCGCAGGCTCCGGATAGCGCTGCGCCCATTCGGCGGCAAGCGCGCGGCTGCGCGGGTTGCCGGGCGGCAGCGAGAGCGCCAGTTGCAGTGCCTGCGGATCGAGCGCTTGCGCTGCGCCCGGCGCCGAGCGCGCGCGATAGCGCAGGCGCCGGTCGACCGCGTCGCGGACGAAAAACTCGCCGTCGGCATTGATCGTGGCGCCGGCTTCGGCAGCGATGGCCTGGCCGCGGTCGAGCAGGAACAGCCACGGGTGCTGGCTGGGTTCGAGCGTGATGCTGTAGTCGATCACGCCGGTCGCCGCCGTGTTCGCGGCTGTGCCAGCCACGGTGTCCGTCGCGTCGGCAGCTGGCGGCAGCCCCGGCGCGGGCTGCGCGGCGCGTTGCCTGCCCGGCGCCGGGCGCCAGGTCTGGCCGTCGAACTGCCAAAACACCAGCGCCCGCCAGTACAGGGCGCCGGCCGGCAGCGGGCCGCCTTGCACGTCGGCGCGCAGCGCCACTTCGGTCGACTGCGTCAGCTGGCTCACGCTGCCGGGGCTCATGGTGTCGCTGATGCCGGTGGCGGCTACCGCCTCGGCCTGCGRCAAACGCCACAGCGGTCGGTCCAGGCGGGGAAACAGCACGAACAGCACCAGCGCCCACGGCAGCCCGATCAGCGTCAGCCGGCCTAGCAGCGGCCATACCGCGAGATAGCCGCGCGCCTCCGGATGGCCCAGGAACAGCCAGTTGCGCAGCAGCMAGGCAGCGATGGCGAGGCCATACAGCGCCAGCCAGAAAGGCTGGTCGAACAGGTACAGGCTCAGCAGCAGGTAAAAGCAGAGCTGCGTCACCAGCGTGGCGTCGGCCAGCACGCGGCACTCGAGCAGCTTGAGCACGACGAAGGCGCCGAGCAATGCCACCGAGAGATCGCKGCCTATGTTGCCGCCGGCCTGCCACGCCAGCGCCGCGGCCACCAGCAGCACCAGCCCGGCGGTCAGCCCGAGCATCAGGCGCGACGGCAGCGGCGCGCGCTGGCGCCAGAGCAGCCAGCGCCAGCCCATCAGCAAGACCAGCAGGACGCTGATGGTGACGGGCAGCCCGCGTGCCTGCGGCGCCAGCACCAGCGCCAGCTGCCCGAGCAACAGGCCGTGCTCTTCGTGGGCGAGCGCGCGCGGCGGCGCTTTCATCGCGGGCTTTCCGGCGCGGGCTGTCCCGGCTTGCCAGGCCACAGCGCCAGCGCCTCGAGGCAGGCGCGGCGATGCGGGCCACCGCGGCCGGGCGCGATCTCCACGCCGGGCAGCCGCAGGCCGATCTCCACTGCATCGCCCGCGGCCAGTACCCATGCGCACAGGCGCGACAGCCGTGCCTCGTTGCCCAGGGCGGGCGGCATCGAATGCCATTCGAGCCAGCAGGACGGCTGGCTGCCGGACTGCCCGGTGCGACTCAGCCAGCGCCCGGTGCGCGCGCTGTGCTTCCAGGCGATGCGGTGTAGCGGGTMGCCGCTACGGTAGCGCCGCAACTGGTCGGTACCGTCGTCCGACACCAGCGTGGACGCGCCATCCTCGTCCGCCTGCGTGGCGAACGGCAGCGGCGGTGCGCCGGCCTCGGGCAGCGGGTASACCAGGGCGGCCAGCGGCAGGTCGGCGTAACTCCATACCCGGAAKAGGTTGAACGGAAAGCGGCTCGACAGCGTCACGCGCGGCAGCGCAAGCCAGCCGCGCCGGCTGGTGGGCAGCCGCAGCGTGAGCGTGCCCGCGGTGCCGCGCGCCAGGCTCAGGCTGGCCGGCGGCGCTCCGGCCTGCGCCGGCAGCGTGGCTTCGATGCCGATGCGCACCGGCGCATCGTCGCCGGCGACGCCCGCCACGCGCAGGCTGAACGCAGCGGACTCGCCGACGAAGACCGGCGCGGCGCTGGCGCCGGCCACGGTCATGTCGAGCAGGTTGCGGTAGGCCTGCCACATGCAAGCCATGCCGATGCCGCCCAGCAGGAAGGTGAGGGCGAAGCCGAGGCTGATGTTGTAGTTGAGCGAAGTCAGCAGCATGGCCAGCAGCAGCAATGCAAAGCCGAGGCCCGCGCGGCTGGGCAGGATATAGAGATGCTGGCGGTCGAGCGTCACCACGCCTTGCCGGGGCGCGCGCCTGCGCCGCAGCCACGGCGCCGTGGCTGAGGGCCATGGCTTGCGGCCCGGCGCACGTGCCGGGGACGGCCGCGGCGGGCTATGCGGCGAGAGCGGCCGGCTGCGCGACATCGCGGCTCAGGGAATGGCAACGTCGGCCAGCAGCCGCGCGATGGTCTCCTGTCCCGCGCCGGCGCCGCTCGCGGGCAGCAGCCGGTGGCCGGCCACCGGCTCGAACACCGCCTGCACGTCTTCCGGCAACACCATGTCGCGCTGGTGGAGCAGGGCCCAGGCCCGCGCGCAGGCCAGCAGCGCAAGGCCGGCGCGCRGCGACAGCCCGGCCGCAAAGCCAGGATGCGCGCGGGTGGCCTGCACCAGCGCCAGCGCATAGTCCACCAGGGCGGGGCCGGCATAGACCTGCGCCGCGGCCTGCTGCAGCGCCGCCACCTGGTCCGAATCCATCACGGGAGCGGCGGCCGCGGGCGCCGCGCCGCCGAGGTACAGCACACGCTCGAAGGCCGCATCGGGGTAGCCCAGCGACAGCCGCATGGTGAAGCGGTCGAGCTGCGACTCGGGCAGCGCGTGGGTGCCGATCTGGTCCAGCGGATTCTGCGTGGCGATGACGAAGAACGGCGAGGGCAGCGCATGCGTGACGCCATCGTGCGTKACCTGGCCTTCGGCCATGGCTTCGAGCAAGGCGCTCTGCGTCTTGGGCGTGGCGCGGTTGATTTCGTCGGGGAGTACCACCTGCGCGAAGACCGGCCCGCGATGGAAGCGGAATTCGGCGCTGTCGCGCATATACACGGAGACGCCGATCAGGTCCGCCGGGAGCAGGTCGCTGGTGAACTGCACGCGCTGGAACTGCAGGCCGAGCGTGCGCGCCAGCGCATGGGCCAGCGTGGTCTTGCCCACGCCGGGCAGGTCCTCGAGCAGCAGGTGGCCGCGCGCCAGCATGCAGGCCAGCGCCAGGCGGAGTTGCCGGGGCTTGCCCAGGACGATGCGGCCAAGCTGGGCTTCCGCCTCGGAGAGCGAGGCGACGATGCGGGGGCGAGCGGTCACTGGAGGCCTGCGGGTCGGATCGAGGACCCGGCCATTGTAGCGGCGCGCGTGTACCGGGGAACAGTCTGTTTGCGCACGTAGCGAGGGCTACTGGCGGGCCGGCTTGCGCCAGATCACGCCGGATGGCGCGGCTTCTGGCATTATCGAAGCTGTCAGCCCTGCCAACCCACATCCGCTGCAATGAACTCCCCCCTCGCCGCATCCCCGGGCGCCGCTGCTTCGGYGGCAGCCCAGGCCTMCGCCATCGTTCCCGCTCCCGCCGAACTGGAAGCGCTGAACCGTGCCTTCCATGCCGATGGCTTTATCGTGCTGCGTGGCTTTGCGCCGCCCGAAGTCTGCGACCGCCTCGAGCAGGTCACGCGCGCGCAACTGGCCCAGGCGGCAGCGCCGGTGGAATACGAAGCCGAACTCGGTTATCCGGGCGCGCCGGCCAGCCGCGATGCGGCGGGCGGCGGCACCGTGCGCCGCCTGCGCCAGGCTTACGGGCGCGACGAAGCCTTCCGCCAGTGGGCAAGCGACCCCGCGGTGACGCAGGTCGTGTCGACGCTGCTGGGCGAGCCGGTCTGCCTGACGCTGGCGCACCACAACTGCGTGATGACCAAGCATCCGCACTATGGCAGCCAGACCGGCTGGCACCGCGATACGCGCTACTGGTCGTTCGCCAGTCCTGAACTGGTGACGGTGTGGCTGGCGCTGGGGCGCGAGGACGAGAGCAACGGCGTGCTGCGCGTGATTCCCGGCTCGCACACGGTGGCGCTGGAACCGGGGCAGCTCGACGCGGCGGAGTTCCTGATCGAATCGCACCCGGCCAGCCAGGCTTTGCTGCGCGGCGTGCGGCCGCTGGCGCTGGCGCGCGGCGACGTGCTGTTCTTCGACAGCCGGCTGTTCCACAGCGCGGGCCGGAACAGTTCCGAGGCGGTCAAGCTGTCCGCGGCCTTCGCGTATTTCGGCGCCAGCAACCATCCGTTGCCGGGCACGCGCTCGGCCGAGTTCGGCAGCGTCGCGCTGCCCGCGGGCGAGGCGCGCTGAGCGCGCTCTCTCAGGTTCGCAGGCTGATCAGGTTCGAGATCTTCTCGGACGCCGCCAGCAGCGGCGGCAGGAAACTGGCGGCCATCTCGTCGGCGCTGGTGCGGTTGGCCTGGCCGCTGATATTGATGGCKGCGATGATCTGTCCCGCGCGGTTGCGGATGGGCGCCGCCAGCGACACCAGGCCCTCCTCGAGTTCCTGATCGTTGAGCGCCCAGCCGCGCTCGCGGATGCCGGCGACGATGGTCTTGAGTGCCGCGGGATCGGTGACCGTGCGACTGGTGCGGGCGCGCAGGTCGGAGGCGCCCAGCACGCGCTCCAGCTCCGCGTCCGGCAGGCCGGCCAGCAGCACGCGGCCCATCGACGAGCAATAGGCCGGCAGGCGGCTGCCGATGGACAGGTTGATGGTCATGATCTTGCGTGCCGGCACGCGCAGCACGTAGACGATCTCGGTGCCATCGAGCACCGAGATCGAACAGCTCTCGTGCACCTCCTGCTAAAGCGCCTCCATGATCGGCTCGGCCAGGTTCCAGAACGGCATCGAGGTCAGGTAGGCGAAGCCGAGGTCCAGGATCTTGGGCGTCAGGCGGAACAGGCGCCCGTCGGCGCGCACATAGCCCAGCCCCACCAGCGTCAGCAGGATCCGGCGCGCGCCGGCGCGCGTCAGGCCGCTGGCCTGAGCGATCTCGCTCAGCGTCTGGGCCGGATGCTGGGCATCGAAGGCGCGGATGACCGAAAGGCCGCGTGCGAAGGACTGCACATAGGTATCGCTCGGTTTTTCCTGGGCCGGTGCTGCGGGGTCCGCGCCGGCGCCRGCGGCAGGGTTGGCTGGATTGTCTGGAGCGGCAGGGCTGGCCATCGGTCGGTTCGGCCGAACGCCGAATATGCACGGAAAGGCCGAAAGGGTAGAGGAAATGCGCGCCGCGCGCCAGTGTTGCCCTGCGCGGCCGCAGCGCGTGCCGCATAATGGCGCGCGTCTGGAAACATAGTTTGGAAAAGGAAGACCGGCCTGGTGAACGAGACAATCCAGTGGAACGATTGGGAAGCCTTCTGCTGCGTGGTCGAGCAAGGCACTTTCACGGCAGCGGCCGAGCAGCTCGACTGCCCGAAGTCCCGGGTCTCGGCGGCGGTGGCACGGCTGGAAGCCGCCATCGGAGCCAAGCTGCTGCAGCGTACCACCCGGCGCATGCGTCTGACCGACGCCGGCAGCGCCGTGTACCGCGATGTGGCGCCGCTGTTCGCGCGGCTGCGCGAGATCCGGCAGGAAACGCTGGCGCGCGAGGAGCGCGTGCAAGGCGTGCTGCGTATMGCCACGCCGTACGAGTTCGGTGCGCAGCGCCTGGGCGGCGTGATCTGTMATACGCTTGCCGCCCACCCGGCCCTCGATGTGAAGGTGGAAATCTGCCAGGGCATGGTCGATCCCATCCGTGACGGCTTCGATGTCGCCTTCGTCGCGGTCGATAACGACCTGCCCGACTCCGGCACGGTGGCGCGGCGCATCTATCACGTCGAACGTGGCTTGTTCGCGGCGCCGGCGCTGGCCGCCAGCCTGCCGCAGCAACTGCAACCGGAGGACCTGTCCAACCTGCCCACGCTGACCACGCCCGGGGACGGGATGTGGGAGTTCATGCGTGGCGAGGAACGCGTGTCCGTGCCGATCCGCCCGCGCATGCAGACTTCCAACGCGGAATTGCGCCYGCAAGGGGCGCTGGCCGGACTTGGCATCGCGCGGTTGTCAGAGGCTTATTGCGAGGCGGAGGTCGCGCAGGGGCGGCTGGTCAAGGTCATGCCGGACTTCCTGACGCCGCCGCTCCGGGTCTTTGCCCTGCTGCCGGACCGCAGGCTGCAGCCGCGCAAGGTACGCGTGTTCATGGAAGCCGTGGAGGCCATGATGGCGGCCTCCGACCTGCAGGGCCAGCTGCGCGAGGACGGCTGAGCTGCTGGGGCGCGCCCAAAACGAAACAGCCGCGCCCGGCCCGTGAGGGCTGGCGCGGCTGCATGACCGGCTGGCAGGCCGGCCTTGGCCTGCTGCTGTTGTCTCTTCCGTCCCGGGGGATGCCGTTGTGCTGTGCTCAGGCGCCGTCGCTGAAGCTGCTGCGCGCATCGCTCACGCTGCGGGCACCGTCGGTGAACGCATCGCGCTGGCCGGTCAGCGCGCCATCGGTGAACGGGTCGCGCGGGCCTTGGCGTGCGCCGTCGGTGAAAGCGTCGATCTGGCGGCCGATGCTGCCGTCCAGGCGGGCCAGGTCCGAGACCGGCGTGCTGGCGTGCGCGGAAGCGGCGGCCAGCGACAGGCCAATGGCGCAGAGTAGGGTTGCGGCGAGGGTGCGGGGCTGTGCGAGGGTCTTCATGGAGCTTTTCTTCCTGGGCTTATCGTGATGCTTAGTGGCGTGCGCCACGTTGCCCGTAATGTATGCTGCCGGCTTCCCAGGAAAAAGCCCTAATCCTCGAAACACTGTCCAACGTCATGGACAATGGTAGTCCTGCATGCCGCTGGCGACGGGCCAGGCGAAGGCTCGCCGGCGCCCCGGCAGGCACCTTTGGCAGCCCCTCAGCGTCAATTCAAGTGTTCTGGGCTGCTCATGCGCCACTCGCGCCCCGCCAATGTGTCCTTCAGAGCCCGAATCAGAGCCCGAATCAGAGCCCGAATCAGAGCCCGAATCGGGCGCCGAACAGCCCCGCGCCCAGGCGGGCGATGATCATCAGCAGGATCTGCGCGATCACGAACAGCACCAGCGGCGAGATATCGAAGCCGCCCAGGCGCGGCACCACGCGGCGGATCGGGCGCAGCAGCGGTTCGGTCAGGTGGTTGATGGCAGGGGTGACCGGCGAATGCGGGTTCACCCACGACAGGATGGCCATCAGCAACGTGACCCACATCACCATGCTGATGCCCCATTTCAGCACGTTGAGCAGCGAGATGAACACCAGCAGCGGCAGCAGGGTAGACGGATCGGCGCCCGACAGCATGATCACCAGCAGCAGGAACACGATCGCGGTCAGCCATGCGCCCAGCAGCGTGGCCCAGTCGATGCCACCCAGGCCGGGGATGATCCGGCGCAACGGCCGCACCAGCCAGTCCGTGATCTGGAATACACCCTGCGAAACCGGGTTGCGGGTTGGCAGGCGCGTCCATTGCATCCAGACACGCAGCAACAGCGCCATGCCGAACAAGGTGAAGACGGTATCGAGCAGGAAGAGGGCGATTTCCGTGAACATCGGTTTCGGTTCMGTGGCAATGAAAGGTGTCGGCAGTCGGGAGTGTCTGCGGACGCACAGATTCTGCCATACCCGCACCGGTGCCGGTCGAAATGCGGGCGCATGCATGCCGGCTTGCTGCCGCAGCCCCAAGGGACGGCCCCGGGCACAGCCCTATAATGAGCGTCGAGCCAAGATCACAGCGCAACGACGCTGCCCGCCATGACCCGTCAGCCTGCCGCCTCCAAACCGCTTGCCAAGCAGGATTTCGAGGCGCTTTCCGATTTCCGCTACCAGCTGCGGCGTTTCCTGCGTTTCTCGGAGGACGCGGCCCACAACGAAGGCCTKACCGTGCAGCAGTATCTGCTGATGCTGCATATCCGCGGCTGCGCCGACAAGGACTGGGCGTCGATCGGCGAGCTGGCCGAGCGCCTGCAGGCCAAGCAGCATGGCGTGGTGGCGCTGGTCAATCGCTGCGAGGCAGCGGGCCTGGTCAAGCGCAAGGCCAATTCGGACGACCGCCGCATCGTGGAAGTGCATCTGCTCGCCAAGGGCGAGCGCTTCCTGAACCGGCTGGCGATGCTGCATCGGAGCGAGCTGGAGTCGCTGCGCGGCACCTTCCGCGTGGCGCGCCTGACCCAGTTCAACGACGACGGCGCGGAGCGCGGCTGAACGGGCGCATCGCGGCGCCGCGCACGCGGCGTTACAGGCAGTTACCAATCACAAGCCTCGGTGACACCCGCGGCGCCCTGCCGGCCCTAGACTCGCGCGCATCACAACACGCGACTACCGCAGGAGCCACCGATGTCTTTCCCCTTTTCTCCCCTTCGTACCACCGTGCTGGGTTTGCTTGCCGCCGGTGCCCTGGCCGGCTGCGTGACCGCGCCATATGGAGGGTATGGCGCAGGCTATGGTGGCTACGGGGCCGGCAGCACGCAGGCCAGCGCAGGCTATCCGGTTGCCTATCCGCAGCAGGGTTACCCGCAAGCAGCCTACCCGCAGCCGGGCTCCCAGCCTGGCTATCCGCAAGACAGCTACCCGCAGCAAGGCTACCCGCAGCAGAGCTACCCTCAGCAGGGCTACCCTCAGCAGCAGTATCCCCAGGCCGGCTACCCGCAGACCAGCCCTGCCGAGGGCGGCTATGACGCCTATGGCGTGCGTTACGGCCAGGTCGAATCGATCGAGATGGTGCAAGGGCAATCGCCGGGCGGCGGCGTCGCCGGCGCGCTGATTGGCGGGGTGGTCGGTGGCCTGCTAGGCCACCAGGTCGGCGGCGGGCGTGGCAACACGGTGGCGACCATCGGCGGCGCCGTCGCCGGCGCGGTGGCCGGAAACGAAGTCGAGAAGCATGCCAATACGGCGCCGCCGGCTTACCGCATCCGCGTGCGCACCACCGACAACGGCTATCTCACGCTGACCCAGTCGACGCCGTACAACCTGCGCAACGGCGACCGGGTCAAGGTGCAGAACGGCGTGGCGATGCCGTACTGACGGCGCGGCGGCATCAGGCGCTGAACAGGCTGGCGTAATCCTCGCGCAGCTGGCGCTTGAGCAGCTTGCCTGCCGTGTTGCGCGGCAGGTCCGCCACGAACACGATGCGCTTGGGCACCTTGAACGGCGCCAGCGCCGCGCGCGCATGGGCGAGCAGCGTTTCTTCGCCTGCGTGCGCGTCGCGCTTTAGCACCACGCAGGCGGCCACCGCCTCCACCCACTTCGGATGCGGCAGGGCGAACACGGCCACTTCCGCCACTGCMGCATGCTGGTACAGGCACTCCTCGACCTCGCGGCTCGAGACCAGCACGCCGCCGGAATTGATCACGTCCTTGATGCGGTCGACCACATAGAGATAGCCTTCCTCGTCCATATAGCCCAGGTCGCCGGAATGGAACCAGCCGCCGCCGAACGCCTCGGCGGTCTGCTCCGGCTTGTCCCAGTATTCGGTCAGCAACTGCGGCGAGCGGTGCACGATCTCCCCAAGCTCACCGGGGCGCGCATCGCGCATCGTCTCGTCGACGATGCGCGTTTCCAC
This sequence comes from Cupriavidus sp. 05T41, assembly GCF_056396525.1. Lineage (NCBI taxonomy): Bacteria > Pseudomonadati > Pseudomonadota > Betaproteobacteria > Burkholderiales > Burkholderiaceae > Cupriavidus > Cupriavidus sp. 05T41. The sequence continues at coordinate 72,871 of NZ_JBFTLQ010000057.1, read as the reverse complement.
ATTGAGCACCGGGCGACCCGCGGAGGCTGGCCGTTCGCGATGCTCTTCCGGCCCCAGCACGGTGGCCAGCGGCCCGATCTCGCTCTGCCCGTAGCAGTTGAACAGGCGCAGCGCGGGCAGGCGTTCGCGCAACTCCTGTAGCACCGGCAACGGCATGATCGACGCCCCGTAGTAGGCCTTGGTGAGGCTGCCAAGCTGGCGCGGATCGAACTCCGCGTGGCGCAGCAGCGAGATCCAGACCGTGGGCGGCGCGAAGAAGCTGGTGATGCCGGCCTCGCGCACCGTGCGCAGGCAGAAGCCCGGCTCGGGGGCCTGCGCCAGCAGGCAGGTGCCGCMCATCAGCAGCAGCGGCATCAGGAACACATGCATCTGCGCCGAGTGGTAGAGCGGCAGCGCCGCCAGCGAATAGTCTTCGGCCTTGATATCGCAGGTGGCGATGGCGCTCATGTACTCGGCCAGCAAGGCGCGATGCGTTAGCACCGCGCCCTTGGGCGCCGAGGTGGTGCCCGAGGTGTAGAGGATCTGCGCCGGCATGGCTTCGTCCAGCGTGGCGAGGATCGCGCCGGCGGCCCCATCGGCGGCGGCCAGCACATCGTGCGGGCCTCCGCCATACAGGCTGCCAGTCACGTTGCAGGGCAGGCCGTCCACCAGCGGCACCAGCGCCGGATCGGCAAACAKCGCGCTGGCGCCGGACTGGCTGACGATGTACTCCACCTCGCCGCGCGTCATCGAGAAATTCACCGGTACATGGATCAGCCCGGCGCGCAGGCAGCCCAGCCACAGCAGCACATAGGCATCGGAATTCTTGCCGAACGCCGCCACGCGGTCGCCCGGACGCAGCCCCCAGCGCTGCAGCGCGGCCCCCACGCTGGCGCTGGCCGCTTCGAGCTCGCGATAGCTCCAGCTGCGTTCGCCGAAGCGCAGCGCGGTCTTGCCGGGGCTGCGCCGTACCGCGCGGGCAAGGGCATCGGGGATGGTGTTGCGCAGGACGCGCTGCTGCTCTGACTGCATGGTGGTCTCCGTCTTGTCGTTAAGGTCCAGCAAGTCTTGAGCCGCTRCCGCCCGGCTCGCGCCAGGGCGCGCGCAGCGCGATGGCGGCAAGGTCGGCGGCGTCGGCGAACGTCGGCCAGCATACGGGCCGCAGGGATTCGGTGCAAGGCACACCGGGGAGGGGGTGGGCGCGGGCGGAGACGCGGTGCGAGAGGAGGGACGGCCCGCGCCGGGAGCATCGTGGCGCGGGCATGCAGCCGGCTGGCTGCCGAGGTGCGACGCTGCGCGGCTTACAGCGCGCCGGCCAGGAAGGTCAGTGCGCGGCCATGCGCGAGCACTGCCGAAGGCTGGTGATAGGAGCCGCGCGCCCAGCAGTTGAACCCGTGGTCGGCCTGCTGGTACACATGGACTTCCGCGCGCGGGTTGCCCGCCACGGCCGCACGCACCTTTTCGACGGCCTCAGCCGGGATGTGCGCGTCGAGCGCGCCGTAGTGGAACTGCACCGGCACCTTGATATTGGCGGCCTCGTGCAGGTTGTTCTGGATGCCGCCGCCATAGTACGGCACGGCTGCGTCGACCAGCCCGCGCGCGGCGCTCAGGTAGGACAGCAGGCCGCCGAAGCAGTAGCCCACCGCGGCAATCTTGCCGCMCGCGCCGATCTGCGCGCGCAGCGCCCCGGCGGTGGCGGCGAGATCCTTGAGCGCCAGCTCCACGTCGACCTTCTGGCGCAGTTCCATGGCGCGCGCCATGTCGTCACCGGAGTAGCCCAGCTCGACGCGCGGCGCCTGGCGCCAGAATACGTCGGGAGCCAGCACCACGTAGCCATCGAGCGCGTACTGGTCCGCCACGGCGCGGATATGTTCATTGACGCCGAAGATCTCCTGCACCAGCACGATCCCGGACGCGTTGGCGGTCTTGCCGGCCGGCGGCAGGGCAAGGTAGGCATCGAAGGCGCCGCCTTCGGTTTCGACGCGGATCCATTGGCTATTGTTCGACATGGGGGCTTGCTCCATCGTTAGTGAGACAGATAACAGAGGTGAGGCCAGGCAAGGCTAGCGTGGCGATGCGGCGGCGCCGTGACAGGCTGGCTGGCCCGCCGGTGCCGCGGCAAACCGCCAGTGTGCCACTTTCGCGGCTTTCAGGTACGCGGCCGGCAAGGCGCGCCGCCATCGGCCCTTCCTCAGTCCGCCAGGCGCACGCCCGGCAGGAACTCGATGCCGGTGCGCCGGACCAGTTCACTGTAGGAAATCGGCTTGCCCGGCCGGGCTTCGTCGGTGTTCTCGATCCAGTGCGCCCACGCGCGGTTGGCCGACGGGTCGTAGACCAGCTTGTAGAGATACTTGGGTACCCAGACGTTGTCGTTGCCGATGGTCTGGACCTTGCCTTCGAAGAAGGGGCCGGAGATCACGTACACATCGCCGCTGGCACGCAAGGCGTACTTGCGCGTCGCCTTCTCGATGGAGGCCCACGCCTTGCGATTGTTCTGCGGTGCCTGGGGAACCATGTTGGCGAGCGAGAAACTCTGCGCCATGGCCTGGGCGGTCGGCTGGTCGGCCGCCGGCGAGAGGTGGCCGCGGTCGTAGCCGCTGCCCTTGTAGTCATCGAGTTCGGCGCGTTCGGCGCGCGGCAGGCGCGCGTCGGCGAAGAAGCGGTCGGTCCGTTCCTCGTCCTTCGCGTCGATCAGCTGGCTGCGCGACAGCCGCTCGGCCACGTACAACGGCGTCTTGCTGCGGCCGGAGTGGAGCACGGCGAAGGCGTCGTAGCAAAGTTCGCGCGCCTTGATCTGCGGGTCGCTCTGCACCCTGGGCGCGGCGCTGCGGGCGAAGAACTGGGGGCATTGCGCAAAGCCGGGCGCGCTGGCGCCGGCTGCGCGCGGTGCCGGCGCGGCATCCATGTCCATGCCGCGGGACTTGGCCATGGCGGGCGGCGCGACTGCTGCCGCCACGGCAAGGAACAGGGTCGTCAGCACGGTTGCTGCTGCTTTTGTCGTGATCGTCGCTAGTGTTGTTGCTGTCTTCATTCTTCGTGTCGGGAAACGGGCAGCCCGCGCAAGGCGGCCGCAAGGGCGCAGTGGCAGGCCATGCGGCACCCGGGCTTGCAAGCTGCCCGGGCCGCGGGCGTCGCGCATTCTGCCAGAGTGCCGCGCAGTGCGGCATGGCGCGGTGGCCGGCGCCTTTTATAATCGCGCTTTCGCGTCATCGTCACGCGCACGCATACAAGGCGTCCACACAACCATGCTCAACCGGCTCGAAATGCTGAGGATCTTCTGCGCGGCGGCGGAGTCGGCGTCGTTCAAGGCGGCTGCCGCGCGGCTCGGCACGTCGCCGCAGACCGTGACGCGCGCCATCCAGGATCTCGAAGAGGCGGTCGGCGAGCCACTGTTCCACCGCAACACGCGCCAGATCCGCATCACGGCCGCGGGCGAACGGCTGGCCKAGCGCGCCCGCGCGGCGCTGCTCGACGTGGACAGCCTGTTCGCGCATCCGGCCAGCCGCTCCGACAGCGAGCTCAAGGGCGTCGTGCGCATTACCGCGCCCAGCACGCTGGGCCGCCAACACCTGCTGGTGGCGCTGCGGGCACTGGCCCTGGCGCATCCCGGCATCACGCTGGACATCCGGCTGTCCGACCAGATTGCCGACGTGGTGGACGACGAGATCGATATCGGCCTGCGCCTGGGCATGTTCCGCGACCAGCGCCTGGTGGCGCGCATGACCACCCGCGTGGCCTTCCATGTGGTGGGCACGCCGGAGCTGATCGCGCGGGTGGGCAAGCCCGCCGGCCTCGCCGACCTGGCGGCATTGCCTGTCACCGGCCTGATCGACCGCAGCACCGGCCGCGCCTGGCCCTGGTACTTCGCCCAGGGCGAGCAGTTCACGCCGCGCTCGCCGGCCTTCCTCAGCGACGATCCCGAGACCGAGATGGAGGCCATCCTCTCGGGCCTCGCATACGGTCAGCTGCCAGACTACCTCGCCCAGCCTCACCTGCGCTCGGGCCGCCTGGCCAGCGTGCTGGAACGCTACGCGCCGGCGCCATGGGGTTTGTATATCTACCGGTCGCGGCGCAGTCCCGTGCCGATGCGCATCCGGCTGGTATTCGATGCGCTGGTCGCCTATTTCGGCAATATGGCCGCGGCGCATGCGTCMTGAGCGGCCATCTCTGGTATTCCAATTATTGGAATTCTGAAATCAAAACATTTCCATTTTTGTTGATTCATGCGCCAGACATAATGACTTCGTCGGCAGGCACCACGCTTGCATTCCACGGAGCAAGAGCATGAGCAAGGGTATCGAAGGAAAAGTCGTCGTCATCACCGGCGCAAGCAGCGGACTGGGTGAGGCAACCGCGCGCCACCTGGCCGGGGCAGGTGCCTCCCTGGTGCTGGCGGCGCGCCGCGGCGACCGCCTGGAAGCGCTGGCAGCGGAGATTCGCGCCAAGGGTGGGCGCGCGGAGACCGCCGTGGTGGACGTCAGCCGCCGCGCGGACGTGCAGGCGCTGGTGGAGAAAGCCGTGGCCGCCTTCGGCCGCGTCGACGTGATGGTCAACAATGCCGGCCTGATGGCGATCGCCCCGATGAGCGAGGGCAAGGTCGACGAGTGGGACCGCATGATCGACATCAATATCAAGGGCGTGCTGTACGGCATTGCCGCGGCGCTGCCGGTCTTCCAGAAGCAGGGCGCGGGGCATTTCATCAACATCGCCTCGGTTGCCGGCGTGAAGGTCTTCAGCCCGGGCGGCACTGTCTATAGCGGCACCAAGTTCGCGGTGCGCGCCATTTCCGAAGGGCTGCGCCATGAGGTGGGCGGCGCAATCCGCACCACCGTGATCTCGCCGGGCGCGGTCGACTCCGAACTCAAGCTCGGCAGCAGCCACGCGCAGAGCACGCAGGCGGTCAATGAGTTCTACCAGCAGGCGATTCCGGCGGATTCGGTGGCGCGCGCGATTGCATACGCCATCGAGCAGCCGGCGGACGTGGATATCAACGAGATCGTGCTGCGCCCGGCGGTACAGGAATTCTGAGCCGGTGACCGGGCGGCGGGACAGCGCGGCTGCCGTGTCAGGCGGCGCGCGGTGTCTTGCGGGTTCGCATGCCCGAAGGGCGGACCTGCTGCAGCGTGCGCAGGCTCTGGATGGCGTCTTCGATGGCTTCGATGCCTTGCGTTAKGCGGTCGCGCGCAAGGCCCAGCGCGGTCTGCGTCTCGGCATCGAAAATGGCCAGGTGATCGAGGGAGTCGACTTCAGCCTGCAGTTGTCCGACCAGCCGTCTTAGCTGGGCGGTGCTGTGTGAAGCGGTGGAGCGTATTGCCATTGCGGTCTCCGAAAAGGCAGGGCGCACATTCGTAAGGTAGAACGTATGTGGCGGAAAGGACAAACACTTTCGCCGCCCCATTCATCTGATTCACGCGCCCTGCAACAGTTMGCGTCGACTATGCACGAACGCGCGCGCCGTCGCCATGCCGCAGGTCATAGTGGCATGAACCTTGCCGCCCGGATTCTCGTATGCCGCAAGCGGCGCAAGCCGCCGCCCCACCGCGCATGCTCCTCTCGCTTGGGCTTTGCCGTGCCCGCTGCCTATGATGAAGAGGCGTATCTGGCGCGCCGGGATGCCCCGGGGCGCCGGTATAACTTGCGGCCAACGAACGCCAAGGAGACGGACATGTCAAGCCACACTTACAAGCTGGTCGAGATCGTGGGCTCCTCGCCGGACAGTTGCGATGCGGCGATCCGCAGCGCCATCGAAAAGGCCAGCGAGACCATCCAGCATATCGACTGGTTCGAAGTGGTAGAGACACGCGGCCATATCGCCGACGGCAAGGTGGCGCACTTCCAGGTCACGCTGAAGATTGGTTTCCGCGTGAGCTGAGTGCCMGCGCGGCGGCGTCCGCATGGCCGAACAGCCGGTTGAGGGCGGCATCGGGCGCGTCGCGCAGGAACGCGAGCATCTTCTCGATAAAGGGGGCATTGGCGGTCCGCGGTACCTCGCGTACCCAGCGGATGGCTTCGCCATCCTTGCCGCACAGGGCGAGCGCGCGCGCGTAGTTGAACTGTCCACGGAAGTCGCCGGCTACGGCCGCGCGGCGATAGTAATCCATCGCCATGGCCGCGTCGCGTTCGACTTCCCAGCCGTCTTCGTAGAAGCCGCCCACGATATTGAGCGACTTGGCATGTCCCATGCCGGCGGCGCGCTCGTACCACGCCAGCGCGTCGGTGCGGCTGGCGGCGATGCCGCGGCCGAGCACGAGCGCGGTGGCCAGGTTGTACATGCCCCATTCGGAGCCGCGTTGCGCCGCCAGCGTGTACCACTGCGCGGCCGCGTGATCGTCCTGCGTGGTGCCCCAGCCGTTTTCGTAGCAGCGCCCCGCCAGGTTGGCGGCGCCCGCGTGTCCGGCATGGGCCGCGTACTTGAACCAGGCGAAGGCGCGGGCCTCGTCGCGCGGCACGCCGTGGCCGGCGAGAAACCACTGGCCCAGGATCATCTGCGCGTCGAGGTTGCCTTGCACCGCCGCGCCGCCCAGCCAGGGCAGCGCCAGGTGCGCGGGCTCGCGCAGTTTGCCGGCCAGCCCGGCAGCGCCGAGCTGGTCCAGTTCGCCGGGGGAGGCGATGCGAAAGGGCAGTGTGTCCATGCGAAGAGTGAAAGGAAAAACGGCACACCGCGCCGCGCGGGGCGATGTGCCGTGTCAGGCCGGTGCCGGTTCGCCGGCCGCGGCCGCGGGCCAGCGCGGACTCAGTAGCGCACGTTGAGGTTCACGATTGCCGCGCGCCCCGGCGCGATGGACGCGTAGTGGCTGGCGTAGGCMTGGTTGTAGTAGACCTTGTTGGTCAGGTTCAGCAGGTTGAGCTGCAGGCCCACGTTCTTGTTGATGCGGTACGCGGCCATGGCGTCGAAGCGCCAGTACGAGGGCACCCACTTGTTGGTGGCTTCGCTGCCCCAGATCTTCGACACGTAGTACGCGCCACCGCCCACCGTGAGCTTGGGCATGGCCTGGTAGGTGGTCCATGCGCTGAAGCTGTCCGCCGGGGTGTTGGGGAAGGACTGGCCGTCGGTGGCACCGAAGGCAATCCCGGAGCCGCCGTTCTTGCGCAGCTCGCTCTTCAGGTGGGTATAGCCGCCGAACACCGCCCACTTGTCGGTGACATTGCCGGCGAAGCCGAGCTCGACCCCGTCCACGCGCTTGTTGCCGGCCATGACCGCGGTGCCATCCTGCTGGACGATGCGGGCATTGGTGGTCTCCACGCGGAAGATGGCCGCGGTCAGTTGCAGGCGCTTGTTCAGCACGTCCCACTTGGTGCCGAGTTCGACGGCACGGTTCTTTTCAGGGGCGAGCTGGTCGCCGCGATTGCCGGCGCGGTCCGGCGCCAGCGCATTGCCGTCGCTGCCCTGGGACAGGAAGGAGCCGGCCGGCGTGGACGAGGTACCGTAGGAAATGTAGATGCTGCCGTTGTCCACCGGCTTGAACACCAGCCCGAACTGGTAGTTGAACAGGTTATCGTTGCGCGAGTATTCGGCGCGCGTGCCGTTGGCTGCGCGGGCGGCCTGGAAGTTGGCGGTGTAATGATCGAAGCGCACGCCGCCATTGAACAGCCATTGCTTGCTCAGCTCGATCGAGTCGAAGGCGTAGACCGAACTGGTGGTGGTCTTGGAGTTGGTCGGGTTGTTCGCGCGCGTGATCGAACCAGCCCACGGATCGTTCGGGTTCGGGTTGAACAGCGTGGTGCAGTTGTAGCCGCCGGCGGCGCCGGGACCGCTGGGGCAGCGGTTGCTGCCGGTGGCCACGGTATAGCTGTCGTTCTCGCTCTTTTCCTGCCCGAACTCCACGCCGAAGGCGTACTTGTGCTTGACGGTGCCGGTGGCGAATTCGCCGGACAGGTCGGTCTGGTTGGCGATGGTCTTCGCGGTAGCGACGCGCGTGTTGACGCGGCGCCAGACCATGTCGTAGTAGATGTTGCCCTGGCTGTCGTCAGGCTGCGTCCAGATATAGTCCTGCGTGGTGCGCGCAAACCGGGTTTGGTTGCGGAATTTCAGCGCCGGGCTGAAATCGTGCTCGAAGCGCACCGTGCCCATGTCGGCCTTGTCCTTGCGGAAATCGCGGTCCAGCAGGCCGTAGTACGTATTGCGCGGCACGTTCACGGGCGAGCCGTCKCCGGCCAGGCGCGTGCGCGGGCGGCCATCGGTGCGGGCGTTGAACGTGGGGTTGTTGTAAGGGATGCCGGTGTCGGGGATGTCGTCCGACTGCATGTGGTAGTACGACAGCGTCAGACGCGTGTCGGTACCCAGCCCGAACGCGACCGACGGCGCGAAGCCCCAGCGGTTGGCGTGCGTGGCGTMGCGGCCGGGCACGTCGGCATMGTGGTACATCGCGTTCAGGCGGAACGCCGCGTGGTCGGCAAACTTCCAGTTGCCGTCGGCGGTGCCGCGCTTGTAGTCGGCGTTGCCGAGGCTGACGTTGCCTTCGGCGAAGCTGGTCAGCTTGGGCGCCTTGCTGACGATATTGATGCTGCCGCCCGCGGAGCCGCGGCCGTCGTAGGCGCCGGCCGGGCCCTTGGTGACTTCCACCGACTCCACATTGAACAGCTCGCGGCTTTGCGAACCGATATCGCGGAAGCCATCGAGGAAGGTGCTTGCCTGCGCGTCGTAGCCGCGGATGAACGGGCGGTCACCCACCGGGTTGCCGCCTTCGCCGGCACCGAATGCAATGCCGGGTACGGTGCGCAGCACTTCGCTCAGGCTGGTCGAAGCAGTGCTCTGGATCACTTCCTGGGGGATGACGGTGATCGACTTCGGGGTATCGAGCAGTGCCGCGGGCGTCTTGATCGAGGAAGCCGTGTCTGCCTTGAAGCCGCTGTCGGCGGCACCACTCACCGTCACTTGCGGCAATTCCACGTGCGACGCGGTATTGCCCGTGGTCTGCGCCGCCACCGKAGCGGCTGCGACCGCCATGCCGACCGCGCCGGAAAGGCGGGGGATGGCGTTAGATCTCTTGCTTTTATCGATGGCGACAACAGTCTGCACGATTACCTCTGTTTTATTGAATGGTAGTACGAATGAGAGTAATTATCATTTTATGTTATATGTCCGTCAAGACATACATTCGAACGATGTGTAGCGAAAACGTTACATTTATCGGGTGAGTTACGCGGTGGGGCCTGGCATCAGGTGCGTCGCAGGCAAGGGGGATGCGCCCGCCGAATGGAGCTGGCGGGAGGGAGACGAGGCGCGCAGACGGGCGGATGGCAGCCCGGACTGGGCGACCGGCATGACGCCGGTCGAGGGGATGAATGGAGCAGGCGCCTGGGTTGGCCCGTCATTCGGTCAGTCGAAACGAACGCAGCGCCTTGCATGGTTTCGTGGTTCCACTGAAAGCAGATGCGATCCATTGTCACCTGCACCACAACCATCAAATCGTAGGATTTCGCTGCAAAGCGCTGCGGAAACTTCTGTCTTTCGATATTTACTCGAACTGATACGAGTCAGTGCGTTCGGGCCCCGACCTGCGCCCGGGCGCCTTCGACGGCAACGAGCGCAATGCCGGCTGGCGCGGCGAGACCGGGGAGCACCGCCGTATCGTGGCCGCGCAGGTTGGCAACAGCTGGCGTCGCCAGGATACGGCCGCCAGCCTCGGCATCAGCCGCAAGGTACGGTGGGAGACGATGCGCAAGTTCCGGATCGCGGACAACGAGACCGGGCCCGCCTGAGCCCGATCTCCCCGCAAGGCAGGCCGCGCCTCAGAACGTCTTCTTGCCGCGCTGGTAGGTGCTGACGACGCGGTTCAATTCGGCCACCTGCGCGGCGACATCGCCGTGCAGCGCGCGCGCGATGCCTTGCATATAGCCGAGCAGCTCCTGCTTGGCCGCTTCGGCGAACTCCATGGTGACGGCCTGGTCCTCGTACAGCAGCACGTAGGAGCGGGCGAAGCCGTACAGCAGGAAGTAGGCCGCGGCGTGGGCGGGATCGGTATCGATCAGGTCGCGGGTGGCGTTCTTGACCGCCACGAAGGCGTCGGTGCCGGGGAGCGAATCCTGGAATTGCTGGAGCGTGGTTTCAAGCGTCATGGCGCAATGCGGTGAGTGAAGGCTGGGTCGGTTGAACAAAGACTACGCGAAGAGAGCGTCTGTGAAAGCCTGTGAAAGTCTGTGAAAGAGAGTCCGCAGGATTCCGTGGAGGCCGGGCTATACGCTGTTGAGCATGCGCCGCAGCAGCGCGGCGCCGTCGCTGCCCTTGTAGGCGCGTTGCCACAGATCGTTGACCATGGCCGTGTAGAGCCGCACGGCCTCGGGCGCGGCGGTGACCGTGGCGATGCCGGTCGACACATTGGGAAACTCGCCAAAGCGGAAGGGACTGGTCGCCACATACGCCCGGCCCGGCCGCTCGAAGACCTGGAACGTCACGTTGGGCATGCTGCCGTCGACGATGCCGATCTGCAGGCCGATCGGCTGCGCGTCGAGCAGTGCGATGACCCGCTCGATCTCGCGCCGCGCCGCCAGCGAGCGTTCCATGCGCACCGCGGGCGGCAGGTCCAGGCGCCCCACCAGTCCGAAATGCACGAAGCGCTCCAGCGAGCGCAGGTCGATCAGGCTGGTGATGGGCGGCACGCTGCGCGCGAACGATTGCTTGCGCTCTTCGAGCAGCGCCAGCAGCGCATCGATGGTGGGCTGCGGCGCCGGCTGCGGGCTCTCCGCCAGCATCTGCCGCAGATGACCGGCGTAGTCCGGCGAGGTCAGCAGGTAGGAGATCGGCTCGAAATGCGCCAGGATGCGGGTGGCGCCGTGCTCGAGCTGGCGCATCCGTTCGATATATGCGACCGCCGAGTGGTAGTACTCGGACTCCACGCCGAGCATCGATGCCAGCGACGTGCCCAGCAACTGGGCCAGCCGCCCGAGCGTTTCGATCTTGACGATGTCGCCCTTTTCCATGCGGTAGATGGCGGCGCGCGAGACCCCGAGCTGTTCGGCAATGGCCTCGGCTCGCATGCCCGCGCCCAGGCGATAGGCGCGCAGGCGGTTGCCGATTTCCACGAAATCGACGGGCATCCCGGCAGCGAGCGGAGCATCCATCCTGAAAATCTCAAAAAGAAGACATGGCCTATCCTAGCATGCAAGATCCCGGGATGGCGAGTGCTGGCAGGCAGTGCATGCCACACCGCAGGCGGCATCGAGGCCGCCCGACGCCGTTTCTTTCCCGCGCGTCGCGCGCATGGCGGGTGCAAAGGCTTTGCGCTTCCTTCGCGGCTCTTGAACAAATCTGGTGCGGAAGATGACCGGATGGGTCCAGTTTGGTCTCGTAAACGATACTTGGCTAGATTTTTGGATGGCATGTATATTGCGGCCCGCACCAGGGCGTGGCGATCATCGGGCTGCTCGTTGATCTCCCCCCGCATTACGCAAGATATATAGCAAGCGCGCCCTCACAGGCGCAGGAAAGGAATCCGATGAACAAGTCCCTCGCCGCGGTGCTGTCCGCCGCCGTCTCGCTGTCCTTCGCCGTCGCCGCCGCGCCTGTCGCCGCGGCCGGGTATCCCGACCGGCCCATCACCATCATCGTGCCCTACGCGGCCGGCGGCAGCAACGGTCTGGTGGCGCGCGTCCTGGGCCAGCGCCTCGGGCAGGATCTCGGCGTCTCCGTGGTGGTGGACAACGCGCCCGGCGCCAGCGGGACCATCGGCGCGATCAAGACCATCAACGGGTCGGCCGACGGCTATACGCTGCTGCTGGGCTCCAACAGCGAAATCTCGATCGCCAGGCTGACCAACCCGAAGATCCGATATGACGGCCAGCGCGACCTGACACCGCTGCGCATGGTGGGCTCGCAGCCCATGGTGCTGGTATCCGGCGCGCAGTCCGGCATCCACGGCGTGGACGGCTTCCTGGCACTGGCCAAGAGCAAGAAGCCGGTGAACTACGGCACCTCGGGCATCGGTACGCCCTTGCACCTGTCGGGCGAACTGATCCGCGCCGCCAGCAAGGTCAATATGACCCACGTGCCGTACAAGGGTGGCGCGCCCGCCATCGCCGACCTGATGGCCAACCAGATCGAGCTGGGCGTGCTGGTGCTGTCCACCGCGCTGCCCCAGATCAAGTCCGGCAAGCTGGAGGCCATCGGCGTGACCTCCGCCACGCGCTCGCATGCGGCGCCCAATATCCCGGCGCTGGCGGAGAACAAGGCCATGGCCAGCGTCGACATGCGTCTGTGGTTCGGGCTGTTCGCGCCGGCCAGCACGCCGAAGGCCGTGACCGACAAGCTGTCTGACGCGCTGGCGCGTGCCATCAACGCGCCCGAGGTGAAGAACAAGCTGTCCGAGGCAGGCGTCGATATCGACGCCAAGGATGCCACGGCGTTCCGCGCCTTCATTGCCAGGGAGACCGAGGCGTACCGCAAGATCGTCAKCGAAGCCAACATCCAGGAATAACGCCCGGCACCTTGCCGGCAGCAACGCCCTGAAGACAAGAAGCCCGACGCGAGCGCGCCGGGCTTCTTGTCTTTCAGCGGCAGGCCCGCCGGGTCAGAGCAGGCGGATCTGCTTGACCTTGAACTTGGGCTCGCCCACCCAGTCCTTGTCGTATTCACCGGTCAGCTCTACCTTGGTGGCCGCGCCGACAGGCTGCCCGGCCGGCCACAGCTTGTGCTTGATCTTGACCCGCATCCGCCCGGTGCCGTCATCGAAGCTGTAGAGTTCGTCGCCGATGCTGCTGACGATCTGCCCGGTGAGGACCGCCGGCTGGTCGTCCTTGCCTTGCGCCTGCAGGCTCTTGACGGTGGCGCCCGGCACGGTGGACGGCCCGGTGTATTGCGCTTGCGCGGCCATGGCTGCGGTTGCAAGTGCGGCTGCGATCAGAATGCGTTTCATCTTGTTCTCCTGGTTTTGCATGGCCGGGCATGGGATTGGCCCGGCGTGCCGTGGGCTGGCGCCCTTGCACCAGCATTTGTGCATTGTGCGGAGCACGCGCTGAACCGGAGCTGAACGCCGCGCCGGGCGTTTATCATGTCGCCTGCCGCGGCCGGCCAACACGGGCCCGCGTTTCGCACAAGGCTCGCCAAGAGCTCATGAAGGGCCCAGGAAGGGCCCGCACAGGGATTCCATATTGCGTTTTCTTCACACTGCCGACTGGCATCTCGGGCGCGTCTTCCATGCGCGCAGCCTGCTTGAAGACCAGGCCTGGGTGCTCGATCAGTTCGTGGYGCTGGTCCGCGAGCGCAAGCCCGATGCGGTGCTGATCGCCGGTGACGTCTATGATCGCGCGGTGCCGCCGCCCGAGGCGGTTGCGCTGCTGGACGACGTGCTGGCGCGCATCGTGGTGGACGCGGGCGTGCCGGTGGTGATGATCGCCGGCAATCACGACAGCGCGCAGCGGCTTGGTTTCGGCGCGCGGCTGCTGACCGCGCAGGGCCTGCACGTGGCGGGCCGTACCGAGCGCGACGCCGCCTGCGTGACCTTGTCCGACGCGCATGGCGAAGTGCGCATCTATGCCTTGCCCTATGCCGAGCCCGCCACGGTGCGCGATACCTTCGGCGTGGAAATGCCGGGTCACGAAGCGGCCATCTCCGCCCGCCTCGATGCGATCCGCGCCACGCATCCGGCCCATGCGCGGTCGGTGGTGGTGGCGCATGCCTTCGTGATCGGCGGCGAGGCCAGCGAATCCGAGCGGCCCCTCTCGGTGGGCGGCAGCGGCGCCATTGCCGCGGGCGTGTTCGACGGCTTCGACCTGGTGGCGCTGGGGCATCTGCACCGGCCGCAGACGCTGGGCGAACGCATCCACTATTCCGGCTCGCTGCTGAAGTATTCGCTGTCGGAGGCCGCGCATGCGAAATCGGTCTCCATGATCGAGCTGGGTGCCGACGGTGCCGTCGCCATCGAGACCATCGCCCTGGCGCCCCGGCGCGAGCTGCGCATCCTCGAAGGCGAGCTGGCCGCGCTCGTTGCGCAGGGCGCGGCCGATCCGCGGCGCGACGACTATATCCACGCGGTGCTGACGGATACGGGCGCCTTGCTCGATCCGATGGCTCGCCTGCGCCAGGCCTATCCCAATGCGCTTGCGATCGAGCGTGCGGTGCTGTCGCGCTCCGGCGAGGCAAGCGCCGCGGGCCGGCGCTTGCGCCAGCTCGACACCGGCGAGCTGTTCGCCAGTTTCTTCCGGGAGGTCGCCGACGAAGAACTCGACGAGGGCAAGCGCCATGCGCTCACGCAGGTGCTGGAGGGCATTGCCGCCGCCGACCGGGAGTCCGCATGAGACCGCTGCACCTGAAGCTGCAGGCGTTCGGTCCGTTCGCCGCCTGCGAGGAGATCGATTTCAGCCGGCTCGGCGAGCAGGCGTTCTTCCTGATCCACGGTCCCACCGGCGCCGGCAAGACCACCTTGCTCGACGCCATCTGCTTTGCGCTCTATGGAGATACCTCGGGCGGCGAGCGCAGTGCGCAGGACATGCGCAGCGCCAACGCCGAGGCGGGCCTGCGTACCGAGGTGACCTTCGAGTTCAGCCTGGGCGCGCAGCGCTACCGGGTCACGCGCTCGCCCGCGCAGGACCGCCCCAAGCTGCGCGGCGACGGCATCGTGAAGGAAACCCCCAAGGCCCAGCTCGACAGCATGGACGAGGCCGGCTGGACCAGCAAGGCCAGCCAGCCGAACCGGGTGGACGAGTTCGTGCGCAACCTGCTTGGCTTCGAYAGTAGTCAGTTCCGCCAGGTCATCGTGCTGCCGCAGGGGCGTTTCCGCGAGCTGCTGACGGCGGACTCCAAGAGCCGCCAGGCGATCCTCGAGCGCCTGTTCCGCACCGAGCTGTACCGCCGCGTGGAGGAACTGCTCAAGGCCCAGGCCGCGGGCATACGCCAGCAGGCGGAACGGCTGCGTATCGAGCAGTCCGCCTTGCTGCAGCAATATCAGCTCKATTCCGTGGCGGCGCTGCGCGAGCAGGTGGCGGCGTTGCAGGCGCAACTCGATGAACTCGGGCAACGCGAGGGCGTCGCGCGCGCTGCGCTCGAGCATGCCAGGCTGGCGACCCAGCAGGGCGAACAGGCCGACGCACGCCTGCGCGAGCAACGCGAAGCCGAGGCGGCCCACGCGGTGCTCGCGGCACGGCAGGCTGAGGTGGCGGAACAGCGCGAACGCCTGCGCGCGGCACGCAGGGCCGCGCAGGTGCGGCCCCTCGAGCAGCATCTCGCGCAGGCTGCGCAGGAGCACCGGCAGGCACAACTGGCCCTGGCAAGCGCCGGCGAGCACGCCAGCGCTTGCGCCGCCGTTTCCACGCGCGCGGCCGCCGCGCTCGCCGTGCAGACCKCGCGCATCGGCGAGCGCCAGCAGATGCAGAAGCAGGTGGCGGAGCTGGAGGCCATGCTGCCGCAGGCGCAACGCCTGGGCGCATTGCAGGCCGCACTGCAGCGCGCCGCTGCCGGGCAGGCACGCGCGGCAGCGGCGCACGCGGATGCCGCGCGTGCGCAGGAACAGGCTGCCMTTGCGATGCGCCAGGCCGAAGCCGGCCTGGCCCAGGCCGAGGCCGGCGCGCAGGGCCTGGAGACGATCCTGCTCAAGCAGGCGGATCTGGGCCGGCAGGGCACCACGCTGGACAAATACGCCACCGCCCTGGCGCAGGCGGGACAGGCCCGGCGCCAAGCCGAGGCCGCACAGCACGCGGCGCAGCAAGCCGCCGCGCGGCAGTCGGCCGCGGCCCTGCTTTTGCGCGAGACCGAGCAGGCTTGGCGGGCCGGGCAGGCGGCGCGGCTGGCGGCCAGCCTGCGCTCCGGTGAGGCATGCCCGGTCTGCGGCAGTGCCGCCCATCCGCAACGCGCCCTGCAGTTCGATGCACCGGTGGCGGACGAGGTCCTGGACCAGGCGCGCGAGGACGCGCGGCTGGCGGACCAGGCCGCGCACGCGGCGTCCGCCGCTGCGCAGGGCGCGCTGGCGGCACTGACGCTGCGCCAGGATCAGCTGGAAGAATCGCGCGCGGCCGTCGACGCCCCCGGCATGCCGGCCAACGCGGCAGCGGATGCCGATGCCGCCAGGCACGCGCTTGCCGAGGCCGGCAAGGCGCTGCGCGCGCAGCAGCAAGCCGCGCAGGCCGCCGCGGCGCAGCGCCAGGCACTGGCCGCGGAACTTGAGCGCCAGCGTGGCGCGCTGGCCGCGGCCGAAGCCGCCATTMGCGCCGCCGATGCCGCCGCGCAGGATGCGGCGCAAGGCCACGCCAGGCTGCAGGGCGAGTGGCAGGCAGCCAGCGAACAGGTACCGCCGGAGCGGCGCGAGCCGGAACAGCTCGCGCGCGCGCTGGAGCAGGCACGACACGAACTGGCCGCATGCGATGCCGCGCTGGCGGCCGCCCAGGCTGCCKACAAGCAGGCCGGCGCCGGTCTTGCCGCGGCGCAGGCGGCGCAGGCGGCCGCGCAGGCCAGCATGGCCGGCAGCGCGCTGCGCGAGCAACAGGCCGACGCGGCATTCGCGGGCGCGCTGGCCCAGGCCGGCTTTGCCACGCCGCAGGCTTATGCCGAAGCGTGCATGCCGGAGGCGGAGTCCGTGCAGCTCGAAGCCCGTGTCCAGCGTTTCGACCTCGACCTGGCCGCGGCCACGGATCGCCGCGAGCGCGCTGCCGCCGCCGCGCGCGACCTGGCGGCACCCGATCTCGACACCCTGCGCCGGGTGCAAGCTGAGGCCACCAGCGCGCTGGAAGCGCTGGTGCGCCAGCAGGCCGACCTGCACCGTGGCCGCGAGAACCTGCTGCAATGCCAGCGGCGCCTGGACCGGCTGGCCAGCGACGGAGCGGACATCGAGCGCAGCTACGCGGTACTGGGGCGCCTGGCCGAAGTGGCMAACGGCAACAACCCGCGCCGCATCACTTTCCAGCGCTTCGTGCTGGCTACCCTGCTCGACGAGGTGCTGGAGGCAGCCTCGCTGCGGCTCATGCGCATGAGCCGCAGCCGCTATGAACTACAGCGCGTGCGCGAGCAAGGCGACCTGCGCGCGGCGGGCGGGTTGGACCTGGAGGTGTTCGACCACAACACGGGCATGGCGCGTCCGGCCAATACCCTGTCGGGCGGCGAGGGCTTCCTGGCCTCGCTCTCGCTGGCGCTGGGCCTGGCCGACGTGGTGCAGTCGCGCTCGGGCGGCATCCAGCTCGATACGCTGTTCGTGGACGAAGGATTTGGTACGCTCGACCCGGAGAGCCTGGATTTCGCCATCCATACCTTGATCGACCTGCAGCAGGCCGGCCGGCTGGTGGGCATCATTTCCMATGTGGCGGAGTTGCGCGAACGCATCGATGTGCGGCTGGAGATCCGGCCCGGCGCCTCCGGCAGCCGGGCGGAACTGCAACTGCCCTGAGCGGCCCGGGGGCGACGGGAAAGGCGTAAGCTGCGAAGACCGCCCGCCGCCACCCGTGCCGCCAGCCCGCGGGCCGCATCGCGGCAGGGGTGTCCGGCTAACGCACAAGCGATTTGCCGGCGCCTTGACCGCCTTCCGAGCGGGGGTGTAATCTGTTCATTGTGCGAATTGAGGTTCGCAATTAGAACAAACCAGAATAATAAGAAAAACCAAATTCTGTTGGATTCGTGTCCGGCAGCACGCTCCTGCGGCAATCGCGGGGCGGGCGGGCCGGATGGCCCTTCCGGCAGGACTGTCCGGAGACAGCGTTTCCTGCGCCGCCTGATGTTCCCTCCTTGGCGGCCGGTCCCGGGTAGTTCGTCCGGGCTTTCGGAACTGGAACGCAAGTGATCAACAAGCTATTCGACTCGGTGGAAGCGGCCATGGCCGACATCCACGACGGCGCCACCATCCTGATCGGCGGCTTCGGCATGGCCGGCATGCCGGCACAGCTCATCGACGCCCTCATCGCCCAGGGCGCGCGCGACCTGACCATCGTCAACAACAACGCCGGCAACGGCGACACGGGGCTGGCCGCGCTGCTCAAGGCCAAGCGCGTGCGCAAGATCATCTGCTCGTTCCCGCGCCAGGCCGATTCCTACGTGTTCGATTCGCTCTACCACGCCGGCGAGATCGAGCTGGAACTGGTGCCGCAGGGCAACCTGGCCGAGCGCATCCGCGCCGCCGGCGCCGGCATCGGCGGTTTCTTCACCCGCACCGCCTACGGCACGCCGCTGGCCGAGGGCAAGGAAACCCGCATCATCGACGGCCAGGGCTATGTGTTCGAAAAGCCCATCCACGCCGATTTCGCCCTGATCAAGGCGCAGCGCGCCGACCGCTGGGGCAACCTGACCTACCGCAAGACCGCGCGCAACTTCGGCCCGATCATGGCGATGGCTGCCAATTGCCCCATCGTGCAAGTCAGCGAGATCGTCGAACTCGGCGAACTGGACCCGGAGCACATCGTGACCCCGGGCCTGTTCGTCAAGCGCGTCGTCAAGATCGACGCCGGCAAGACCCCCGTCTGAGCGACAAGGAGATCCAGAACATGCAACGCCTGACCCGCGATCAGATGGCCGCMCGCGTGGCCAAAGACATTCCCGACGGTGCCGTGGTCAACCTCGGCATCGGCCTGCCCACCCTGGTCGGCAATCACCTGCCGGCCGACCGTGAAATCCTGCTGCACAGCGAGAACGGCCTGCTCGGCATGGGCAAGGCGCCCCCCGCCGGCGAGGAAGACGGCGACCTGATCAACGCCGGCAAGCAGCCGGTCACGGTCAAGGCCGGCGGCTCGTATTTCCACCATGCCGACTCCTTCGCCATGATGCGCGGCGGCCACCTCGACTTCTGCGTGCTGGGCGCCTTCCAGGTGTCCGAGAAGGGCGACCTGGCCAACTGGCACACCGGCGCGCCCGGCGCGATCCCGGCCGTGGGTGGTGCCATGGACCTGGCCATCGGGGCCAAGCAAGTGTTCGTGATGATGGAGCACCAGACCAAGCAGGGTGAAAGCAAGATCGTGCCGCAATGCACGTACCCGCTCACCGGCATGACCTGCGTCACGCGCATCTACACGGACCTGGCCACCATCGACGTCACGCCCGAAGGGCTGGTGGCCCGCGACCTCGTCGAAGGCCTGTCCTTCGAGGAACTGCAGGGCGTAACCGGCGTGCCGCTCAAGCAGGCCGCCGCCTGACCGGCAAGCGCCATCCGCACCACGCTTTCACATACAAGCAAGAGAGAGACAACATGACCGAAGCCTTTATCTGCGACGCCATCCGCACCCCCATCGGCCGCTACGGCGGCAGCCTGTCCGCGGTGCGCGCGGACGACCTGGGCGCGGTGCCGCTCAAGGCGCTGATGGCGCGCAACCCGAACCTGGACTGGTCCGCCATCGATGACGTCATCTACGGCAACGCCAACCAGGCCGGCGAAGACAACCGCAACGTGGCGCGCATGTCGCTGCTGCTGGCCGGCCTGCCGCAAAGCGTACCGGGCGCCACCATCAACCGCCTGTGCGGCTCCGGCATGGACGCCACCGGCACCGCCGCGCGCGCCATCAAGTCCGGCGAAGCCGGCCTGATGCTCGCCGGCGGCGTGGAAAGCATGAGCCGCGCCCCGTTCGTGATGGGCAAGGCCACCAGCGCGTTCTCGCGCGACGCGCAGATCTTCGACACCACCATCGGCTGGCGCTTCATCAACCCGGCCATGCGCGCGGCCTACGGCGTGGACTCGATGCCCGAGACCGCCGAGAACGTCGCCACCGACTACAAGATCAGCCGCGAAGACCAGGACCTGATGGCCATGCGCAGCCAGGAAAAGGCCTCGCGCGCGCAGGCCAACGGCACGCTGGCGCAGGAAATCACCGCCGTGACGATCGCCCAGAAGAAGGGCGACCCGCTCGTGGTGGACCGTGACGAGCACCCGCGCGCCACCAGCATGGAAGCGCTGGCCAAGCTGCGCGGCGTGGTCCGCGCCGACGGCACCGTGACCGCCGGCAACGCCTCGGGCGTCAACGACGGCGCCTGCGCCATCCTGCTGGCCAGCGAAGCTGCCGCCAAGCAGCATGGCCTGACCCCGAAGGCACGCATCGTCGGCATGGCCACCGCCGGCGTGGCGCCGCGCGTGATGGGCATCGGCCCGGCGCCGGCCACCCAGAAGCTGCTCAAGCAGCTCGGCATGACCATCGACCAGATCGACGTGATCGAGCTGAACGAAGCGTTCGCCGCGCAAGGCCTGGCCGTGCTGCGCGAACTGGGCGTGGCCGACAACGACGAGCGCGTCAATCCCAACGGCGGCGCGATCGCGCTGGGCCACCCGCTCGGCATGAGCGGCGCCCGCCTGGTCACCACCGCCATGTACCAGGGACTCCGGTCCGCGGGCGCGCGGCGCTAAAGAACACCGTCCTACCGCCAGCCTGGGCTGGATGTACAGGCTGATGACGTTTCCCAACGCAAGAAGCAATGCGACAGGGCCGACTGGCTCGCCGGCTCTCGTCGCATCCCCTTTTGGCATGACCCGGCGCAGGTTTGCGCCGGTCGGAGCAAACGATGTCTCTTCCCGTTGCCACGCTCGTTACCGGCGCAAGTTCCGGTATCGGCCGCGCCATCAGCGAGATGCTGCTGGCCGACGGCGTGACCCAGGTGGTCAATGTCGACTATGTCGCCCCCGCCTGGTCCCACCCGAACATGACCTTCTTMCAGGCTGACCTGACCGACGCCGCCGCGACCCGCGCCGTGGCCGAGCAGGTGGTCTCGCGCTTCGCCGTCACGCGGCTGGTCAACAATGCCGGCGCCACGCGCCCCGGCACTGCCGACACCGCCCGCGTCGAAGACCTCAACTACGTGGTCGGGCTGCACCTGCAGGCCACCATGCTGCTGACCCAGGCCTGCCTGCCCGCGATGCGCGCGGCGGGTTTCGGCCGCATCGTCAACATGGCGTCGCGTGCCGCGCTGGGCAAGCCCGAGCGCGTGGTGTATTCCGCCACCAAGGCCGGCCTGATCGGCATGACCCGCACGCTGGCCATGGAACTGGGCGGCGACGGCATCACCGTCAACGCCGTGGCGCCGGGCCCGATCGCCACCGAGCTGTTTCGCAACAGCAACCCGGACGGCAGCGAGCAGACCAAGCGCATCCTGGCCAGCATCGCGGTCAAGCGCATGGGCACGCCGGAAGACGTCGCGCGCGCTTCGATGTTCTTCCTCTCGCCGGAGAACGGGTTCGTGACCGGCCAGGTACTCTACGTTTGTGGTGGCACCACGCTTGGCGTCGCCCCCGTGTAAGCCCGGGGCGTGGGCGCGGCCAAGGTGCCGCGGCGTCATCACGCCGAAGCAGTTCATCAGTCAATAACTAAAATGACGGCCCGGGCCACGAGCGCGGGCCGATAAGCGATTTATCCTGGAGCAAACATGAAATCCGATTCCCAAGCACGCACCCCGCACGCCAATACGCGCCGGCGCCTGCTGGCTGCTGGCGTGGCGCTGGCAGCGACCTTCGCCGGCGTGACCGGCAGCGCCTTCGCCCAAGGCACCTACCCGACCAAGCCGATCACCCTGATCGTGCCGTTCTCGGCAGGCGGTACCACCGACATCCTGGCCCGCATCGTCGGCCTGCAACTGGGCAAGGCGCTCGGCCAGCCCGTGGTGATCGACAACCGTCCGGGMGCTGGCGGCAATATCGGCGCATCGCTGGCGGCCAAGGCGCCTGGCGACGGCTACACGCTGTTCATGGGCACCATCGGTACCCACGCCATCAACCAGTCGCTGTACTCCAAGCTGCCGTACGACCCGGTCAAGAATTTCGCGCCGATCTCGCGCGTGGCCATGGTGCCGAACCTCGTGGTGGTCAATCCCAAGGTGCCGGTCAACAACATCAAGGAACTGATCGCCTACGTCAAGGCCAACCCGGACAAGCTGTCGTACGGTTCGTCGGGCAGCGGTTCGTCGATGCACCTGTCGGKCGAGCTGTTCAACTCGATGACCAACCTGCACATCCAGCACGTGCCGTACAAGGGCAGCGCCCCCGCGGTCAACGACCTGCTGGGCAACCAGATCGGCCTGATGTTCGACAACATGCCGTCGTCGTACCCGCACGTGAAGGCTGGCAAGCTGCGCGCCATCGCCGTGACCTCGGCCAAGCGCTCGCCGGCCCTGCCGAACGTGCCGACCGTGGCCGAATCCGGGGTGCCGGGCTATGAAGCCACTTCCTCGTTTGCGCTGTACGCCACGGCCGGCACGCCGCAACCGATCGTCGACCGCCTCAACGCCGAAGTGGTGAAGATCCTGGCGATGCCGGAAGTGAAGAAGCAGATGGCGGACCAGGGTGCGGAGCCGCATCCGGAGAAGCCGGCGCAACTGGCCGCGTTCATGAGCGCCGAGACCGCCAAGTGGGCCAAGGTGGTGAAGGCTTCCGGCGCGACGGTGGACTGATCCGCCAGCTGTCCTGCCGTTTGTCCAGCCCGCGGTCGGGGACAACAGTCCCCGCCGCGGGTTTGTCATTTGTGCGCGCCCGATGCCCGGCAGCAGGACGAAAAAAAGCCCGCGGGCAGCGCGGGCTTAATTCCGGCCCATGATCTGGGCAGGAGGAGACAACAAACAACAGAAGAGCGTCAGGGACGCATGCCCCAGATGAGGCTGTATCTCAGACGAGGCTGTATTTGACGACCTGTTCTTCAACGCCGACAAAGCGCACCAGCTGCCGCAAGCCGCTGGCATATTCCTTGATGTGGTGGCCTTCGGGCGTATCCGGCAGGCGGTAGTACACGGGTGTGGATGCTGCCGGTGGAGGCTGTGCCGCCGGCCTGGCGGCGTCGGCTTCCCACGGGACATCCCGGTCTTCGGCGAAATCTGCTTGTCCTTGCATGGACCACTCCTGATCGATGGATTCGCATGCCATGCGCCGCGGCCGAATAGCGGTCCCAGGCATGCAAAAGATGACTATGTCTGCAAATGTATTGCAGTCGATCGGAAAATGCCATTTCGCATTATTTAACTCTGGTCCGATCTTTGCTTCAATTTGTCATAGGCCATGCAATTAACGGCCTGGATTGCGCGGCATTGAGGCTGGCTGGCATCGATCCGGCCCGGCGGCCGGCGGCGGAGTCTGCGCGCGAGCGGCTATGCGCTACCATACGCGCTCGCCATCCCGGCCATGCGGCTCGCCGGCTTCATATTGCCGGACCGCCTCCACGTCACGCCTTCTTGCATGTCCGTTCAGCACGCACTCCTGACTTCCCTGCTGGAAAAGCCGTCCTCCGGCTACGAGCTGGCACGCCGTTTCGACCGTTCGATCGGCTATTTCTGGCATGCCACGCACCAGCAGATCTACCGCGAGCTGGGCCGCATGGCGGAAAGCGGCTGGATCGCCGCGGAGGAAGGCGAGGGCGACGCGCGCAACCGCAAGAAGGTGTATTTCGTGCTGCCGCCGGGGCGCGACGAACTGGCGCGCTGGGTGCTGGCGCCAACCGCCGGGCTCGACCAGCGCGACGAGATCCTGGTGAAGCTGCGGGCGGACGCGGTGATCGGCCCGCTTGGGCTGGCGCCTGAAATGGCGCGCCTGATCGGCTTGCACCGCGAGCGCCTGGACACTTATCGCAAGATCGAAGCGCGCGACTTTTCCGACGCCGAGCCGACGCGCGCGCAGCAGTTGCAGCATGCGCTGCTCAAGCGTGGCATCCGCTACGAAGAGGGCTGGGTGGAGTGGGCCGAGGAACTGCTGCCGCTGCTGGAGCAGGGCGGCGCKGCCTGAGAGGGCGCGCGCGGCCCGGCGCGCAAGGCGCCGGGGCCGCGCGGTGACAACGGATCAGGCCAGGTCGGCCGCGGTCGTGGCGGGCGCCGTTTGCGGGGCCAGGCCGAGCCGGCGGCGCGCGAGCGCGTATTCCTCGGCGAAGCGGCGCACCAGCTCGGCGGCAGGCACCACGCGCTTGATCGCGCCCACGCCCTGGCCGGCGCCCCAGATGTCCTTCCATGMCTTGGCGCTGCCCGAACCGAAGTTCATCTTGGACGGATCCGATTGCGGCAGGCCTTCCGGATCGAGCCCCGCATTGACGATGCTCTGGCGCAGGTAGTTGCCATGCACGCCGGTGAACAGGTTCGAGTAGACGATGTCGGACGCGCTGCTGTCCACGATCATCTGCTTGTAGCCGGACTGCGCGTTGGCTTCCTCKGTGGCGATGAAGGCCGAGCCCACGTAGGCCAGGTCCGCGCCCGCGGCCTGCGCCGCGAGGATGCCGTCGCCGCTGGCGATGGCGCCCGACAGCAGCAGCGGGCCGTCGAACCACTCGCGGATCTCATGCAGCAGTGCGAACGGCGACAGGACGCCGGCATGGCCGCCGGCGCCGGCTGCCACCGCGATCAGGCCGTCCGCGCCTTTCTCGATGGCCTTGCGCGCGAAAGCGTTGTTGATGATGTCATGCAGCACGATGCCGCCATAGGAATGCACGGCGTCGTTGACTTCCTTGCGCGCGCCCAGCGAGGTGATGACGATGGGCACCTTGTAGCGCACGCACAGTTCCAGGTCGTGGTCCAGGCGGTCGTTCGACTTGTGCACGATCTGGTTGACCGCGAACGGTGCCGACGGCCRGTCGGGGTGCCTGGCGTCATGCTCGGCCAGTTCGGTGGTGATGCGGTCCAGCCAGTCGTTGAGCACCGGGCCCGGGCGTGCGTTCAGCGCGGGGAAGGAGCCCACCACGCCGGCCTTGCACTGGGCGATGACCAGGTCGGGGTTGGAGATGATGAACAGCGGCGAGCACACCACCGGCAGGGAAAGGCGGTTCTGGAGGATGGCGGGAAGGGACATGGCGATCAGCGCAAGGTTAGGTCAGTGGAGCGGAGCGGAAAGAATCCGGAATTGAAGGAATGCGGCGGCAAGCGGCGCGGGTCCGGCGCGTCAGGCGCCTTGCAGGGCTGCCTTCTGGCTGGCCAGGCGCGCGCCCATGGCGGCGGCAAGCGCGTCGAGGCCGCTCTTGGGGCGCACCATGACTTCGAAGTCGTCGATCTTGCCGTCCGCGTTGAAACGGATCATGTCGATGGCCTTGACGGACTTGCCGTCCACCTTGGCGCTGAACTCCAGCACCACGCTGTGGCCGTCGTCGCTGACGAAGCAGCGGTGGTAGCGGAAGTCCTGGAAGACCTGGTTCACGGTCTCCAGCACCATGCGCAGCGCGACGCGTCCCGGGTAGGGCGTGTGCGCCACCGGCGAATGAAACACGACATCGTCGGCGACGATGCTGTCCAGCTCGGCCATCGAATGGGTGGCGATCATCCGATGCCAGGTGGCCAGCGAGGCTTGCGCCGCTGTGCTCAGGGCTGCTTGGTTCACGGTGTCTTCTCCGGGTTGGCCAAGGGCGCGCGCGGCGCCTCGGCATCGTTCTTCAGCGTTGTCTGCAAGCTTGCTATGCAACCAGTTGCATAGCAATGCAGTGAAAGGTAGCAGCCCGGGCGCGCAAATGCAACAAGGCGCGGTGGCAGTGCCGCTCAAATGCCCGCCGCAGGCGTCGTGCGCTGCGCTTGATGCGCGCTTGCGGGCGCCGCGGGGCTCGGTCTTTTGTGGCGATTTGTCTACAATACGGCCATTGCCGCAACCAACGCAGGAGCGCGCGTGAAGACCAACATGAGCGCCGACGGGCTGACTTCCGCCCTCTTCGATGCGGACCTCGACGCCTGGCGCAACCAGCCGGAGCGCGCCTTCGACGGCTGGCTTGCCCGCCACGGCTTTCGCCAGGGCACCGCCGTGGTCTACCGGTCCATGTGGGGCAAGCTGCTGCGCTGGTCGGGCGAGCGCGGCGTGGCGCCGCTGGCCTGGTCCGCCGAGCAGATCGGCGCCTTCCTGGACKAGCAGGACCTGCACAAGCACCACCGCTACCGCTACGCGCGCCTCATCGAGCGCGTGTTCCATCACCTGTMGCAACTCCAGGATGGCTTGCACAACCCCGCCAGCCAGGCCGTGCGCGCACATCTCGCCGAAGGCGAGAACGATCCCACGGCCTTCCTGCTGCCCGCCGAGCGGGACATCCTGATCGCCCGCGTGCTTGCTCCGGCGGCCGCGTCGCCGTTGACGGATGGCAAGGACGGCAAGGACAGCGGTATGCCTTCGCCCACCCAGTGGAAACGCGCGCGCGACGCCGCGCTGGTGGCGGTGCTGCTGGGCGCTGGCCTGAAGGTCGGCGAAGCGCGCATGCTGCGCACCGACAGCATCGAGGCGGATGTCTCTGTCCTGCGCCTGGTGCGCGCCGACAACKGGCGCGCCTATGCGGCGCCGGTCTTCCCCTTCGCCCGGGCGGCGGTGCTGGCGTGGCTGGAAACCCGCGCGGCCTCTGGCACGCACGGCGACCTGGTATTCCCGGCAATGCCCAGCGGCCGGCCCCTGCACGCGGCTTCGCTATACCGCCGCGTGGAGATCCTGCTCGACGAGGCCGGCGTGCTGGCGGAGCGCAGCGAACGGGCTTCGCCGCAGACGCTGCGCAATACCTGCTGCGCSCTGCACTTCGAGGCCGGCGCGAGTCCCGCCGAGGTCGCCCAGCGCCTGGGCATGCGTGACCTGGAATCGGGCTGGCGCCTGCGCACCGCTTTCGAGGCCTGGCAGGCTCGTGCCGGCCTTGTGCCCGCACAAAATCCTGCCACCGCCCCKGGCGCGCCGGACTTGGCCTGATATGCTTAGCCGTCACTTCCGAGGCGCCGGCCCGGCCTTGGTCCGGCTTCCGGGGCAGCTTGTGCGCGACGGGCACGACCGGAGCCACTGCAGCGCCTTTTTAGCCACTTTCATAACCTTATCGATGAATCGCCATGTCTGAAACACTGCTGCTCACGGGAGCCACCGGTTATATCGCCTCGCACACCTGGGTTGCCTTGCTCGAGGCCGGCTATCACGTGATCGGCCTGGATAATCTCTGCAACAGCAATCGCGTCGTGGTCGAGCGGCTGGCGCAGATTACCGGCCAGCGCCCGCATTTTGTGGAAGGCGACGTGCGCGACCGCGCCCTGCTGGACCGCTTGTTCACGGAACACCGGATCTCGGGGGCGATTCATTTCGCGGCGCTCAAGGCCGTGGGGGAATCGGTCAGCAAGCCGCTCGATTATTACGACAATAATCTCAATGGCCTGCTCACGCTGTGCTCGGCGATGAACGCGGCCGGCGTGAAGCAGCTCGTGTTCAGCTCGTCCGCCACGGTTTATGGCAATCCGCACACGGTGCCGATCCTCGAGGACTTCCCGCTCTCGGCCACCAATCCCTACGGCCAGACCAAACTGATGAGCGAACAGATCCTGCGCGACCTGGAGCGCGCMGACCCGGCATGGCGCATCGCTTACCTGCGCTATTTCAATCCKGTGGGTGCGCATGAAAGCGGGCTGATCGGCGAAGACCCGGGTGGCGTGCCCAATAACCTGATGCCTTATGTAGCGCAGGTGGCCGGCGGCCGACGCGAGAAGCTGATGGTCTATGGCGGCGATTATCAGACCGGCGACGGCACCGGCGTGCGGGACTACATCCACGTCAGCGACCTCGCGGACGGCCACCTTGCCGCGCTGGTCTACCTGCGCGACAAGCAGCAGTGCCTGACCGTCAACCTGGGTACCGGCCGGGGCTACAGCGTGCTGGAAGTCGTGGCGGCCTACCAGCGCGCCAGCGGGCGTCCGGTGCCGTACGAGATCGTCGCGCGCCGGCCCGGCGATATCGCCGCGTGCTATGCGGATCCGGCGCTGGCGCAGTCGCTGATCGGCTGGCGCGCCAGGCACGATCTCGACCGCATGTGCGTGGATTCGTGGCGCTGGCAGTCCATGAACCCGCTGGGTTTCGCCGGCTGAGCGGTCTGGCGCTGCTCAGGCAGCAAGTAAAACGGCCGGGCATTAGCCCGGCCGTTTTACTTCGCGCGAGGAAAACCCCGATCTCAGCMGATCTCAGCCGATCAGGAAGTCGTCGATATTCTTGCCGGCGGCCAGCGCCTGCGTCAGCCAGCCCGGACGCTTGCCACGGCCGGTCCAGGTATTGCCCGCGCTGTCGCGGTAGCGTACCGGCACCTTGCGGGTGGCCTTCTTGCTGGCGGCCGGCTTGGTACCGAAGCCGAGGTCGTCGGCGGTCAGTCCATATTGCTCAATTTTCTCGCGAATATCGGCGATGACGGAAGCCTGCTMGCGCGCCTTGATTTCCTCGGCCTGCTTTTGGAGTTCGCTGATTTTTTGAACAATTTCCTGATAAGTCGCCATTACGAGCCTCGATTTACTGGGTTAGCKGGTGAGAGTGAGACGATTATAACGGCGCCCGGCGATTCTGCATATGCCCGTGCCGGCGGAAAAGAGAATTCTGATAAATCGATGCCGAAGCCCAATTAATGAACTTCCGTGCGAATYGCAGGTCACCGTGCACCCGGGATTTGTCGCGGTCGCGCTGCGCGGCCGGAAAATCCACGCGCCGGCCATTTGCATTGTTTTGCCGGGCAATCGGAAATAACCCTCGCCGGCGTATTGGCGCACGCCGGCGAGTGCGTTTGCTGCAACAATAGCGGCCTCATTGCAAATCAGGCTCTCCCGCGCATCATCATTGCCATGTCATCCGATCTCACCGACACCGCAGCCAACATCCCCGCACGCCTTGTCCCCGTGGAACTGGCCAAGGCCTACCGCCTGCTGAACCACGGGCCCGTGACGCTGGTGACCAGTGCGCACGGCGCCAGGCGCAACGTGATGGCCGCCTCCTGGGCCATGCCGCTCGATTTCCAGCCGCCCAAGGTGGCAGTCGTCATCGATGCGCGCACCCTCACGCGCGAACTGGTGGACGCGTCCGGCGAGTTCGCCCTGAACATTCCGGCGCGGCCGCAGGCCGCCGCCACGCTGGAGGTCGGTTCGCACTCCGGCCGCGAGGCCGACAAGTTCGCRGCCGCAGGCCTGGCGACATTTCCTGCCCGGGAAATTGCCGCGCCGCTGCTGGCGGGATGCCTGGCATGGCTTGAATGCCGGGTGATTCCCGAGCCGCATAATGCCGCGCGCCATGACTTGTTTATTGCCGAGGTGGTTGCTGCCTGGGCCGACTMCGCCGTATTTTCCAACGGCCGATGGCATTTTCCGGATAGCGAGTGCCGTTCGATACACTATCTGGCCGGCGGGGCATTTTTTGCCACAGGCGAGGCGTTCCAGGTCGAAACGGGAGGGGGCGGCTGAGCMGCGTGCCGCGCACGGCACCTTGCTCAAGGATTCTCGCGGGCTCGCCGTTATCTGCCCTGAGCGGGTCGCAGGGGTGTCGATCCGCCGGGCCGGGGCCGGAGGAGGCCCCGCGCGTTCCTTACCGTATCGGGTGCTTCATGTCTTTCCATAACAATATCCAGATCAAAACCTTGCTGCGCGGCGCAATGGCCGTGCTGTCGCTACTGCTCGTGCTCGTCGGCGCGGCCGGCCTGTACGGTATGTCGCACAGCAATGACGCACTCCAGGAGACCTACGGTAACCAGCTGGCCTCGGCGCAGGCACTGAGCGAGACCATGCTTGGCACCACCCGCATGCKCCTGGCGCTGGACCGTGGCGTGATGCCGGGCGAACCCGGCGACGGCAAGGTGGCGGTGGACCGCTCGATGGTCTTCATCGACAGCGCCGAAGCTGCCTGGAAGCGTTATGCCAGCCTGCCGCAGAGCGCGGAGGAAAAAACGCTGGCGGATGATCTGGAGCGCAAGCGCCGCGATTTCATGGAAAAGGGCATCAAGCCCCTGCAGAAGGCGCTGCTGGAGAACAACGCGGAGCAGGCGCTGACGATCGCCAAGAAGGAACTGCCGGATATGCAGCGCAGCATGGCAACGGCCTATGAAGCCCTGCAGGGGTACCAGATCCGCACCGGCGAGTCCAACTTCAATGTCTCGCAGACCCGCTTCGAGCGCGTGCGCATGCTGTCGTTCGCGCTGGTCGTGGCCGGCCTGCTGGTGGCCGCGCTTTGCACGGCGGCCCTGCACCGGGCCATCGTGCGGCCGGTGGAGGAGGCGCTGTCGGTGTTCGAACGCATCGCCGCCGGCGACCTGACTTCGCGCATCGTCAATGTGTCGCGCAACGAAGTCGGACGCATGATGCAGGCGCTGTCCGCCATGCAGGACAGCCTGTCGAATATCGTGTCGCAGGTGCGCGGCGGCACCGATTCGATCGCTTCGGCCACCAAGCAGATCGCCACCGGCAACCTCGACCTGTCCCAGCGCACCGAGGAGCAGGCCTCCTCGCTGGAGCAGACCGCCGCCAGCATGGAAGAGCTGACCACGGTGGTGCGCCAGAATGCCGACAACGCGCGCCAGGCCGGCGTGCTGGCCGGCGACGCTTCGCAGATCGCCCTCAAGGGCGGCAACGTGGTGGGCCGCGTGGTCGATACCATGAACGAGATCAGCGGCTCGTCGCGCAAGGTGGTGGAGATCATCGGCGTGATCGAGGGCATTG
This sequence comes from Cupriavidus sp. 05T41, assembly GCF_056396525.1. Classification (NCBI taxonomy): domain Bacteria; kingdom Pseudomonadati; phylum Pseudomonadota; class Betaproteobacteria; order Burkholderiales; family Burkholderiaceae; genus Cupriavidus; species Cupriavidus sp. 05T41. The sequence goes on along the minus strand of NZ_JBFTLQ010000057.1, from coordinate 42,651 downwards.
CCTTCCAGACCAATATCCTGGCGCTCAATGCCGCGGTGGAAGCCGCGCGCGCCGGCGAGCAGGGCCGCGGGTTCGCCGTGGTGGCAGGCGAGGTGCGCAGCCTGGCGCAGCGCTCTGCCGCCGCCGCGAAGGAAATCGAGGCCCTGATCAGCGAGTCCGGCCAGCGCGTCGAAAGTGGCACGCGGCTGGTGGCGGAAGCCGGCCAGACCATGGGCGAGATCGTCGACGCKGTCAAGCGCGTCACCGACATCATGAACGAGATCAGCGCGGCGTCGCAGGAGCAGACCAGCGGCATCGAGCAGGTCAACCAGGCGGTCACGCAGATGGACGAGGTCACGCAGCAGAATGCCGCGCTRGTCGAGCAGGCAGCGGCCGCGGCGGGTGCGCTGGAAGAGMAGGCGCAGAAGCTCGACGGCGTGGTGTCCGTGTTCCGGCTCTCCGGCGGCCAGGCCGCCGCGGCGTCCGTGGCGCGGGCAAGCGCGCCGGTTGCGCGTGTTCCGGTGACTGCGGCAGCCGCGCCCCGGCGCCAGCCTGCCACGCCTGCGCGACAGCGCAAGGCGGTCCAGCGCGTGGCGCCGATGGTGCGTCCGCAGGCCCTCGGGGCCGGCGCCGGCGGCGACGACTGGAGCGCGTTCTGAGCCATGGCGGTGCGCTTGCAGCCGTTTTCCTTTTCGGGGAAGGCCGCGTGATGCGATGATGCGGGTCTCGCGCCCGCGTAGATCTCTTCGTCGCGCCATTTTCGCCCCCAATTTTTGCGCAGCTTGCTTATTGACATGAGTGCTAGCCTTCTGCTGCTCGCTGCCCTCTCCGGCCTCGCGGTCGGATTGGGCATTCGCCCAGCCAAGCCGGACCGGGAGCTGGCGCGCGGCCCCGCCAGGACGCTGCATTGGGCGTTCCTGCTGCTGTCGCCTGCCTCCGTGGGCCTGCCGCTATGGGTCGCCCTGGGTTCCGGCAGCCTGCGCGTGACGCGCGAGGTGTCGCAGACCGCGGCGGCCCTGGCCGTGACCGCCGCGCTGACGCTGGCGGTTCCCTGGCTGCGCCGCAAGCTGCCGATGCTGCGGGCCGGAGCGTTGCTGGGCATGCTGGCCGGCGCCGGCGTGGTGGTGGCCGCGGGGGCCCGCCTGAGCACCTTGTGCAGCGACACGTCGCGCCGCACCGCCCTGTGCGGCGATGCGGGCATCGTCATGCAGCCAGCCTGGCTGGCCATGGGCGCGCTGCTGGCGTTGCCGCTCGGTTTCTTCTGGCTGCGCCGCGCCAACCTGCGCGGCTGGCGGCTCGCCAGCGCCAATGGCTACGGCGCGCCCGATGCCGGCGGGCTGGAGGACATGCCGGACGAACCGCCCGTGGGCACGTCCAGCGGCGGCGCCATGCCGGTGCGCCGCCGGGGCCGCATCCCGGGCCGCCTGACCGTGCGCACGACCGCGCGCGGACAGGGCACGGTCGGCGAGTACAGCGTCAGCACCGACCTGCCGGACCGCGCCGCGTTTGCGCGCTGGCTCGACCAGTCGATCGCGCAGGCGCGGCTGGAAGAGACCGGCTGCGCCGTGCTGCTGGTGCATATCGCCGATTTCCGCGAAGTCGACGAAGTCTTCGAGGTACGGGCTGACGATATCCTGGCCCAGGATGCCGGCGCCCTGGCGCAGGCCGCGCTCGAGCCACACGATTTCCTCGCGCGCCTGGCGCGCGACGAGTTTGCCGTCGGCGTGCCCGAACTGGTGCATCAGGGCCGCGCCAATGAGCTGGGTTCGCGCCTGCTGGGTTCGCTGGCGGAGTTTGTCGCCGCCCGCGGGCTGCAGATGCAGATCGGSGTSAACATCGGCATCGCCATCTAYCCGCGCGACGCMCAGACCTCCGAAGCCCTGATGCAGGCCGCGCGGGTGAGCCTGAGCGAAGCGCGCGAAAGCGGCTCCAACCAGGTGCGCGTGTTCAATTCCGCGGCCGGCGAGCGCGCCCGGCGCATGCGCGTGATCCGGCGCGACCTCTGGCTGGCGATCCAGGACGACGGCCTCTCGCTGCAGTACCAGCCCAAGTTCGACGTGCGCCAGCGCACCGTGGTGGGCGCCGAGGCGCTCTGCCGCTGGCGCCACCCCACGCTGGGGCAGGTCAACCCGGCCGAGTTCATCACCGTGGCCGAACAGTCCGGGCAGATCGACAAGCTCGACGACTGGGTCATCGCCACGGTCTGCAAGCAGATCCGCCAATGGCAGGACGCCGGCATCCCGACCGTCCCGGTGGCCATCAATGTCTCGGGCCTGCGCTTTGCCAGCCGCGATTTCCCGCAATACCTGCTGGAGCAGATCCACCAGCACGACATCCCGCCGTCGGCGGTCACGCTGGAGATCACCGAGACCGCCGCGATGAAGGACATCGCGCAATCGCTCGAGACCCTGGTCGAGCTKCAGGCGCTCGGCATCCATGTGGCGCTCGACGATTTCGGCAGCGGCTACTCCAGCCTGGGCTACCTCAAGCGGCTGCGCGTGGGCACCCTGAAGATCGACCGCACCCTGATCGGCGGGCTCGACATGGACGCGCAAGGACGCGCCATCGTCGGCTCGATGGTGGCGCTGGCGCATGAACTGCGCATGCGCGTGGTGGCCGAAGGGGTCGAGTCGAGTTCGCAGCTCGACATCCTGGCCGCCATGGGTTGCGACGAGGTGCAGGGCTACCTGCTGTCGCATCCGCTCGACGCCGGCAGCTTCGCCGGTCTGCTGGCGGGCGCCTGAACCGCCAAGCGGCAGCGCTGGTGTCTTGCGTGCTTGTGCCGCTGAGCGCCGCTCAGCGCCGCGGCGTGTACGGCTCGGGCAGCGAGCCACCGGGCGGGAACAGGGCCAGCACGCGGGTGAAGCACCCGCTCTCGGGCACCAGCAGGGCAAAGCGGGTCTCGCAGTGATGTCCTGTCACTGCGCCCAGGCGCCGCAACTGCTCGCTGCATTGCACCAGCGACGGCAACCCGCGCGGCAGGTAGATGCTGGCCAGCAGGGCCTCGGGCTCGATGCGCGTGCGCCCGTGGAAGCGCGCCAGCTGCATCAGCAACGCATCGGACATGCAGGACTCGCTGCTGGTATCCAGGTGCAGTGCGAGGCCGAGCGCGTCGCGGCTCGCCAGCGTCTGCACATCGCGCCACGACAGCGGCATCGGGCCGTCTCCCAGCACCGGCGCGAACAGCACCGAAGCCAGTAGCTCCAGGGTGTGCGGCAACGCCTGCGCGGTGGTCGGCACGATCGGCCCGCAGCCGGTGGCCGCGGCAGCGGTGCCATCGACCAGCACGGTGAGCACCAGCCGCTCGGGGTGGCGCAGCGAACGAAGGCGCTGTGCCAGCGTCGCGCCGATCTGCCGCTCGGCGATGACGATCTGCGCATCGGCCGGCTGGCGCGGGCGCCGCGACAGCCATTGCAGCCGACCGTCAAAGTCAGGCAAGGACGCCAGCAACACGTCCGGTGCCCCCTGCACGAGCACCGTGAGCTTGTCGGGCTGGCGCGCGTCGGGAGATTCCCGCTGGTTCCACGGGGGGGCTGGCAAGTTCGACATATGACGTTCCGATGGCTTTGCGGTGCCCGTTCGCGGTGACGCAGGCCTTCGCCTTGGCCGTCCAGGAGCGCGGCGCGGCTTGGAGCGGGCGCCGTAGTATGCCGGCTCAGCGACAAGCTGCTGCACCCCATGCAGGTAGGGTAAGCGCAATTCTGGCGATCGGTTAGGGCTGATGGACGGGGCATGGCCGCTGGCGCAACCGCGGCGCGATGGCCAGCCGTGATGATCGGTCGCCGGCACGCGCATCGGGCCTACGGATTTCGCCGCCGCTGCMGATATGCCCCGAGAGGGGCGCCGTTTKCACCGGCCATGCCGGCTTGMGCGCGGCGCCTGCTTCAGCCTCGTCGCCGGCGCGTGCGAAAACGCGCGCGGCGACMGCCGGGCCCACGCCGCCCGGGGCAAACGAACACTGGTCCACCGCGCCAGGCAGCGCGCCCGTGGGCTCACCATCGTGCTGTCAACGGAGCCGCCATGTCTTTGCCTCATATCCTTGTCGTCGACGATTCTCCCTCCCTGCGCCGCATGATCGGCGCCTGCCTGCGCGCGGGCGGCTACGTCGTCACCGAAGCCGCCGATGGCGACGAGGCGCTGGCCCAAGCGCGGCAGGCATCCTTCGGCATGCTGGTGACCGACCAGGTCATGCCGGGCACCGATGGCCTGACCCTGATCCGCACGCTGCGGGCCACGAGCGCCTATGCMGCCATTCCCATGCTCATGCTCACCACCGAGGTCGACAGCCACGTGCGTGAGCAGGCACGCGAGGCCGGCGCATCCGGCTTCCTGGCCAAGCCGTTCGATCCCGATCAGCTGATGGAAGCCGTCGGGGCGCTGCTGGACCCCACCAAAGTAGGGTGAATGCATCGGTATTGTTACCCTTCAGCCACGTCCCCGGCTGCCGTTAAGCAGTAAACGATATTCGTGCCTCGGCGCCCGCCGGGTCTCGGCCAGGCTGCCCGCCCGCGGGCGGGCCGGCCGTGGCTTTGGTCGCACCGCAGGGCCGGACTTGGCAAGCGGGAGCCAGTAAATGAAGAACGGGATCAAGACGGAAGGCGCAGGCGAGGAATTCCTCGCCTTCAGGCTGGGTGGCGAGGAGTACGGCATCGACATCCTCAAGGTGAAGGAGATCCGTGGCTACGAGAACGTCACGCAGATCGCCAACGCGCCGGAGTATCTGAAAGGCGTGATCAACCTGCGCGGCATCATCGTGCCGATCATCGACCTGCGCATCAAGTTCCGGCAGGCCAAGATCGACTATGACCAGTACACGGTCGTGATMATCGTCGAGCTGCACGAGCAGACCACCGGCATCGTGGTCGACGGCGTGTCCGACGTGCTGACGCTGGGCGCCGGCGAGATCCGGCAGGCGCCGCAACTTTCCGGCGAGACGGAGTACATCCGCGGCATCGGCTCGGTCGAGAACCGCATGCTGATCCTCGTCGATATCRAGAAACTGCTGGACACCGAAGAGCTCGCGGCGCTTGAAGCAGCCGTGGCCGCCTGACGCGGCAGCGATCCACGCCAGCCCGATCCACGCAGTTTTTCCACACATGCGAAACAACCAGCCAGTAACGAACCGCKAGTACAAGCTCTCGCCCGACGACTATCTCATCTCCCGGACCGACCTGAAGGGGCGTATCACGTTCGCCAACCGCGCCTTCATCGAGGTCAGCGGCTTCGCGGCGGAGGACCTGCTCGGCGCGGCGCATAACCTTGTGCGCCACCCCGACATGCCGCCCGAAGCGTTTGCCGATCTCTGGCAAACCATCCAGGCCGGCCGCTCCTGGGTTGGCATCGTCAAGAACCGCCGCAAGGATGGCGATTTCTACTGGGTGAACGCCACGGTCACGCCGACCGTGATCGACGGCCAGCTGGTGGGCTATACCTCCGTGCGCGCCACGCCGCAGCGCGAACAGGTCGAGGCGGCCGAGGCAGCCTATGCCCGCCTGCGCGAAGACCAGGGCCGCCGGCTGACGGTTCGCGACGGCGCCGTGGTGCGCCGTGGCCTGCCCGGCCTGATCGGCAGCCTGCGCAAGTTCTCCCTCAGGCGCCGCATCCTGGTGTCGCAGGCATCCGGGCTGGTGTGGTTCCTGGCCGCGCTGGTGGCATTCGAGCTGCTGGCGGGCGATGCTGGCGCGAGCGCGCTGCGGCCATGGCTGTGGAGCGGCTTCGCGCTGGCGGTGGCGTCATCGTTCATCGCTGGCTCGCTGTTGCTGGCACGGGTGAACCGGCCGGTACGCGACATGCTGGACTTCGCGCTGCGCATGGGCGCCGGCGACCTCACTACGCACCTGGAGTACCGCGCGTCCGACGAGGTGGGCGCACTGGCGCGCGCCATGCGCACCATGCAGCGCAGCCTGCTTTCGGTGGTCGGCGAGATCCAGGAAGGCATGTCGAGCATCTCCTCGGTCACACGCCAGGTAGCCGCGGGCAACAGCGACCTGTCGCAGCGCACCGAGCAGCAGGCGGCCTCGCTGGAAGAGACCGCGTCGAGCATGGAAGAGCTGACCAGCACCGTGCGCCAGAACGCCGACAACGCGCGCCAGGCCACCGGGCTGGCGGCCAATGCCTCGGAGACCGCGGTGAAGGGCGGCGAGGCAGTGGGCCGGGTGGTGCAGACCATGGACGAGATCACCGAGGCCTCGAAGAAGATCGTCGACATCATCGGCGTGATCGAAGGCATTGCCTTCCAGACCAACATCCTGGCCCTGAACGCCGCGGTGGAAGCCGCGCGTGCCGGCGAGCAGGGCCGCGGCTTTGCCGTGGTGGCCGGCGAGGTGCGCGGGCTCGCGCAGCGCAGCGCCAACGMCGCCAAGGAAATCAAGACCCTGATCGGCGAGTCCGAAGCGCGCGTGGCCAATGGCTCCGCGCAGGTGGACCAGGCCGGCAAGACCATGGGCGAGATCGTGCAGGCAGTCGAGCGCGTGACCGGGATCATGAGCGAGATCAGCGCGGCCTCGGCCGAGCAGAGCTCGGGCATCGAACAGGTCAACGAAGCCGTGGCGCAGATGGATCAGGTGACGCAGCAGAACGCGGCACTGGTGGAGCAGGCCGCGGCCGCGGCGGGTTCGCTCGAAGACCAGGCCGCGCGCCTGCGCGACACGGTGGCCACATTCCGCGTCAGCCTGCGCCCGGAGGCGCGGCCCGTGCGTGCGCGCCACGAGCCGGCGCCGGGTGAACATAGGCTGGCGCGAGCCTGAGGTGCGCAGGCTGCGGKGCCGGGCATCGTGCAGGCAAGTCAGGGCAAGCGAGTAGCAGGCGAGTAGCAGGCAGTGCATTGAAGTAGCCGGCAATACTTGGACGGCCAAGGCAGACCGCCCGGCACCGGCCCAGTGTCTCCGGCTGAGGCAGTCAGTCTGAAAACATCTGTTCTAGAAAATAATAGCGCCCGCCGTCTGCGCTCGCCGGCATCCGCCGGCCCGGACAGGCAAGGCGCCTGGTCAAGTCATTCAGAGAAAAGAGGTAGTCGGCATGCAATGGTTCAATCAGCTGCGCGTCACGACCAAGCTGGTCGTTGGCTTTCTGGTCGTGTCGCTCATCGGCGCTGTGATGGGTCTGCTCGGCGTCATCAACATGGGTCGCATGGCCGACTGGACGGGCAAGATCTACCACGGCGACCTGCAGGCGCTAAAGAGCGTGCAGGGCGCCAATATCGACCTGCTCTATTCCAGCCGCGCGCAGATCGCGCTGCTGTCCGCATCGACGATGGGCGAGCGCGCCGCCGAGAAGGATCAGATCGAAAAATCGCTGAACGCGCTCGAAGAGCGCGTGAAGGGTGCGCGCTCCATGTTCACGCAGCCCGAAGGCCAGGCCTTGGTCAAGCAGATGGACACGCTGCTGCCGGCCTACCATCAGCGCATCAACGCCTATGTGGCGCTGGTGGGCAAGCAGCCGCTCGATACCTCCCAGTTCGAGAGCCAGGTGTTCAGCGAAAGTGCTGACCTGATCAAGGAGAGCCGCGCGCTCGAAGACGTGATGGCCAAGATGGTCAAGCGCCGCGATGACCGCGCGCTGGCCAATATGCAGGAAGCGCGCGGCGTCTATGAGGCTTCGCGCCTGTGGATGCTGGGCCTGGTGCTCGGCGGCCTGGCCGTTTCCGTGGCGCTGGGCGCCTTCCTGGCGCGCACGTTGTCGCGCCAGCTTGGCGGCGAGCCCGGCTATGCCGCGGCCATTGCCGCGCGCATCGCCGGCAGCGACTTCTCTGGCGAGGTCAAGCTGCGCAGCGGCGACAAGACCAGCCTGCTGCACGCCATGAAGCAGATGCAGCAGCAGTTGTCGGCCACGGTGCGTGACTTCAAGGAGTCGGCCGAGTCCATCGCTTCCGCCTCGCGCCAGATCGCCGCGGGCAACAGCGACCTGTMGCAGCGCACCGAGCAGCAGGCGGCCTCGCTGGAAGAGACCGCGTCGAGCATGGAAGAGCTGACCAGCACCGTGCGCCAGAACGCCGACAACGCGCGCCAGGCCAGMGGCCTCGCCGCCAACGCTTCCGAGACCGCGGTGAAGGGTGGCGAAGTGGTCGGCCGCGTGGTGCAGACCATGGACGAGATCAACGATGCTTCGAAGAAGATMGTCGACATTATCGGCGTGATCGAAGGCATTGCCTTCCAGACCAACATCCTGGCGCTGAACGCCGCGGTGGAAGCCGCGCGTGCCGGCGAGCAGGGCCGCGGCTTTGCCGTGGTGGCTGGCGAAGTGCGCAGCCTGGCGCAGCGCAGCGCCAACGCCGCCAAGGAAATCAAGGGCCTGATCGGCGACTCGGTGGCGCGCGTGGAGAACGGCTCGGCGCTGGTGGACCAGGCTGGCAAGACCATGGGCGAGATCGTGCAGGCAGTCAAGCGCGTGACGGACATCATGGGCGAGATCAGCGCGGCCTCGGCCGAGCAGAGCTCGGGCATCGAGCAGGTCAACAAGGCCGTGGCGCAGATGGACGAAGTCACGCAGCAGAACGCGGCGCTGGTAGAGGAAGCCGCGGCCGCGGCAGGGTCGCTGGAAGACCAGGCCGCCCGCCTGCAGGCTTCGGTGGCCAGCTTCCGCCTGGMCGACGTGCAAGGCGCCGCCGGCAGCCGCGTGGAAKCGCCGCGCGCCAGGGCGGCGGCGGTATCGCGGCCGGCGCGCATCGAACCGAAGGCCCCGGCGCCCGTCCATTCGGCCGGCAGCGAGGCAGAACCTGCMGTGGCGGACGAGAAGGGGGCGCCGGCCGCCACCGTGCGGGCCGCCACCGCGCGCGCTGCGCGTCCCGCCGCGATGGCGACGTCGGACAGCGGCGACTGGAGCGCATTCTGAGGMGAGGCCTCTTCGAGGCGGCGACGCATCGCCTGATGCTGCCGGCATTGCCGGCAGCGCCGCTTTTCTGCGCCAACGTCAGCACTGAACCCCATGACAACGGAAATCTCCCTCGCGCTGTCCGCAGAGACAGCCGCMAAGCTCCGCGCCGAGTTCGACCACTTCGTCAAGCTCTCCACCGGGCTGGACCACGAATTCACGCCGCCGGACTATGACGATTTCCTGCGCGCGCGCCTGCTCCACCACGATGGCCCGCTGACCGAGCGCGCCGTCACGCGGCTGCTCTCGGGGGGCGAGTACGCATGGGCCAAGCGCGTCTTCAACAAGCAGCTGCCCAACGCCATGGCCACGCTCATGCGCGACGCGCAGCGCTTCGGCTACGGCCTGGCGGTGCGCTACGAATGGACGCCCCAGGAGCGCCTCGCGCACGCCCGGGAGTGGTCTGAGCAGATCCTGGAGGACGCCGGGGCGGACCTGGCCTTCACCGAGCCCCTGGCGTCGCAGCTGGCCGGCTCCGCGGTTGATATCCGATCGCTGGAGGAGCAGATGCAGACGCCCGCATGGCGCGTGGCGGAGAGCCTGCGCAGCCGCGCCTACGACGTCCTGTACCGGGTGCAGACCGAGCGCGGAGCGGGCGCGGCACGCGCCCGCCTGGGCGAACTGCGCGCGCTGCTGGCGCTGGCCATGGACTACGGCACGGTGAGTGCCGAGGAGGCCGAGCGCGTCATGGAGCAGGTGGAGCAGACCTGCCCGCATCTGTTCCGCGAGGAGCCCGACGACCTGTTTGCGCGGGTGGCCGCATGGCTGCGGCGCGCACTACTGCAATGAGCGTTTTCGCGTCAATAGAGGAATGCGACTACAAGCCTCGTGGGGCGCATTTTGCACCCTGCGGCGGGTGGCGTCCGGCGCATTTTAGACGTTTTCCTCTGTTACAAACCAGTAACAGATTTGATGCAAATCACATGACGAATCTGTGACTTGTTACAAACTTCGTGTCCCATGTATGTTTCATGCGACATTTGCTTACCCCAACGTAAGGGGGGATTGGCAGTCTGGTCCAATTGCCGATATAACTCTCACAGTCCTACTTACACTCTGTAACACTTGTAACGTTTGAGATAAGTCTGACCGAGCGCAGTTCCTTAGTCGTACGCAGTACCCGTCGAACACGCAAGCAAACGATMTGGTCGCCTTCAGCCTTCGGCTGCGGGTAAGCGCCGGACAAGCGGTCGAAGGGTTTTTGGTAGCKGGGAAAAATTKGAAAGCAGTGAAGTTCTCCAGGAGATCAGGGAGGTCAATCTCGCCTATCTGCTGCTCGCGCAACGCCTGGTGCGCGAAAACCATCTGGAAKCCATGTTCAGGCTCGGCGTCAGCAAGGAAATCGCTGACATCCTCGCCAAGCTGACACCGGCCCAGCTCGTCAAGTTGGCAGCGTCCAACATGGTCTTGTGCCGTTTCCGGTTCGACGACCATGCCTTGCTGTCGACGCTCACCCATACGGCCAAGAGCCATGATATGCAGCAGATCCATGCTGCGATCCTGCTCGCACGGCAGCCCGTGGAGTCGCTCAATTGACCGCGCTCCTGCAGGCCCAGCCCGCCCGGAGTTTCACGGCCACTCCAGTCCCAAACCGCAAGAGCGTGCTGCAGGACGCCAACCAGACCCAGCTCGCCATCGAGCTGATCGGCCTGGGTGCCCGTCTTCAGGTGCTCGAAGCCGAGACCACGCTCTCGCGCGACCGGTTGATCCGCCTCTACAAGGAGCTGCGCGGCGCCTCGCCGCCCAAGGGCATGCTCCCGTTCTCGACCGACTGGTTCACCACCTGGTTGCCGAACATCCATTCCTCGCTGTTCTTCTCGGCCTATCAGTTCATGGTCCAGCAGGGCGAGACCGCCGGCATCCGCGCGGTGGTGGCGAGCTATCGGCTCTATCTCKAGCACGTCTCGCTACTCGGCAGTGAAATTGTCTTAAGTTTCACCCGTGCATGGACGTTAGTACGGTTTTTCGAGAGCAACATGCTGCAGCTTTCCAGCTGCACGTGCTGCGGCGGCCAGTTCGTGACACACGCCTACGAGCCGCATGCGAACTTCGTATGCAGCCTGTGCCGGCCGCCGTCGMGCGCCGGCAAGGCCAAGAAGCTCCCGAAGGACGTCGCTCCCACGCAAGTCGTTGCCTGACTGAGGCGATTCGGTAKAGACATCCCCGGACGGCYCGGGCAGGGTTCCTGCCCGGCCCGCCYGCGGGAATCCTGCGGCCGTGCGCCGCGGATGCCACAGGTACGGCATTCGCGCGCACGACCCGTGGCACACCCTGAAGCGTACCCACGCCGCGCACGGGCCATCGCGGGAACTCGCGAGAAAACTCAAGCTTATTCACCGGATTGTCGATATTCGCGTTGGAAGATCATCAATGCCGTATCAATAGGTCTTCAAGTCTTGCCGTCTCAAGTCGTTAATCCATAGGACTGCAGGGCTTCAGGGCTCCGGATCCCGGAGTCCGGGGGCGGCGTACGTGGTTGCTGGGTCTTGCCAGGGCAAGCGGTCCTTCCTCCTCTCCCGGAGAAGCGGCCCTTGTGCATGCCTGACGCGTGTTTTACTGACGGGGAATCGATCGTGCTAGTTGTAATTGGCTATGTTGTCGTGATGGTGGCGGTGCTTGGTGGATATGCCATGACCGGCGGCCATATGGGCGCGCTTTATCAACCCGCAGAGTTTGTCATCATCGGCGGCGCGGCTGTCGGTGCGTTCATCAGCTCAAACAACGGCAAGGCCATCAAGGCCACCATGCGTGCGTTGCCGACGCTGTTCCGCAGCAGCAAGTACAGCAAGGCGCTGTACATGGAAGTCATGGCACTGCTCTACGTGCTGCTGTCCAAGGCCCGCCGCGAAGGCATCCTGTTCCTCGAGAAGGAGATCGCGGATCCGGCCGCCAGCAGCGTGTTCAGCCAGTACCCGCGCATCCTCGCCGACCCCGCGATGATKGAGTTCCTCACGGACTACCTGCGCATGATGGTCAACGGCAACATGAATGCCTTCGAGATCGAGGCCCTCATGGACCACGAGATCGAGACCTACCGCCACGAAGCAGAAGTCCCCGCTCATGCGCTGGCGCGCATCGGCGACGGCCTGCCCGCATTCGGCATCGTTGCCGCCGTCATGGGCGTGGTGCATGCGCTGGGCTCGGCCGACCTGCCTCCGGCGGAACTCGGCGCGCTGATCGCCCATGCCATGGTCGGCACCTTCCTCGGCATCCTGCTGGCCTACGGCTTCGTCTCGCCGCTGGCCGCGCGGGTCGAGCACCAGGTGGCCGAATCCATCAAGATGTACGAGTGCATCAAGGTCACGCTGCTGGCCTCGCTCAATGGCTACGCACCGCTGGTGGCCGTGGAGTTTGGCCGCAAGGTGCTGTACTCCAGCGAACGCCCGTCCTTCCTCGAGCTGGACGACCACGTCCGCGAGGTCAAGAGCATCACCTAAGCGGCAGGAGCTACAGCGATGAGCAGCGCCCATGATATGCGCCCGATCGTCGTCCGCAAGTCTCGCGGACACGCCAAGCCGCACGGTAACCACAGCTGGAAGATCGCCTACGCCGACTTCATGACGGCGATGATGGCCCTGTTCCTGGTGCTATGGCTGCTGCGTGCGTCGACGCCGAAGGACCTGGTGCAGCTGGCAGAGTATTTCCGCACGCCGCTGAAGGTGGCGATAGCGGGGGGGAACAAGAGCAGTCTTTCCTCCAGCGTGATTCCCGGCGGCGGGCTCGACATCACGCGGCAGGACGCCGAAGTGCGCAAGACCCCTGAAGACGCCACGGAAAAGGCCAGGGAGCGCAGGGAAGGCGAGCGTCTGCGCGCGCTCAAGAACCGCCTCGAGCAGATCATCGAGAACAATCCGGTGCTGCGCCAGTTCCGCCCGCAGCTGCTGCTGGACATCACCAGCGAAGGCCTGCGCATCCAGATCCTGGATACGCAGAACCGSCCGATGTTCCGCACCGGCAGAGCCTCGGTGGAGCCGTACATGCGCACCATCCTGCGCGAGATCGGCCCGGTGCTCAACGAGATGCCSAACAAGGTCAGCCTGTCCGGCCATACCGACGCGGCCAACTACTCGAACGGCGAGCGCACGTACAGCAATTGGGAGCTGTCTTCGGACCGCGCCAATGCCTCGCGGCGCGAGCTGATCGGTGGCGGCATGAACGAAGGCAAGGTGCTGCGCGTGATCGGCCTGGCCGCGACCATGCCGCTGGACAAGAAGGACGAGCTGGCGCCGGTGAACCGACGCATCAGCATCGTGGTGCTCAACCAGCGCGCGCAGGCGCGGATCGAGGCAGAGAATGCCAGCGCCGCCGAGGTCTCGGTGGCGGCAAAGGCAGGCGAGGCAGGCGAGCAAATGCAGGCAGGCCTGGCGGCCGCCTCGGCGCCCGCCGCGGCAAAGGCGGCTTCGGCCCCGGCAACGGMGCAGGGCAAGGCGGCACAGGCCCCCGCCTCGGCCCCGGCCGGCAAGGGCAGTGTTCAATGAAGTCCGCCCGCCATGCCGGCGGCGGTCTTCGCAGCGAATTTCAGTGAGCCAGGACGGTTATGTCTGTCGATATCGATATCACACAGTTCTACCAGACCTTCTTCGAGGAAGCGGAGGAGCTCCTCGTGGAAATGGAGCAGCTGCTGCTCGGGCTGGATCTCGAATCCCCCGACGCGGAAGAGCTCAACGCGATCTTCCGCGCGGCCCACTCCATCAAGGGCGGCGCGGCAACCTTCGGCTTCGCCGCCCTGACCGAGACCACGCACCTGCTGGAGAACCTGCTCGACCGCACGCGGCGGCGGGAACTCGCGTTGTCCCGCACCATCATCGACACCTTTCTGGAAACCAAGGACGTGTTGCAAGATCAGCTCAACGCCTACCGTAACGGTACCGAACCCGATCCGGGAACGCTGGCGCGTATCTGCGCCGTCCTGCAACAGCTGGCGCACGAAGCCGCCGGTGGCGCACCCGCGCACGCCGCGGCTCCCGCTCCRGCCCCGGTAGCGGCGGCGCCTGCGCCGGCGGCCGCGGGCAGCGGCCTCAAGGTGACGCTGATCAACGTCTCGGCGGCGGACCGGGCCCTGCTGCGCGACGAACTTGGCAACCTTGGCGAGATCACCGGCCAGCAGGAAGAGGGCGGCAACCTGAGCGTATGGTTGTCGAGCCAGTGCAGCGCCGACGACATCATCGCGGTGTGCTGCTTCATCGTCGACGGCGACCAGATCGTCGTGGAGGCAGCCGGCGCGACGCCGGCTGCCGAAGCCACTGCAGCCGTTGCCGCAGCGCCGGCTCCGGCACCGGCTCCGGCCGCCGCCCCGGCGGCGGCGTCCGCGCCGGCAAAGGAAAAGGCCAAGGCTCAGCCTGCCGCCGCCGCGCATGCGCAGGAGTCCGGCTCCATCCGCRTGCCGACCGAAAAGGTCGACCAGATCATCAACCTGGTCGGCGAACTGGTCATCACGCAGTCGATGCTGGCGCAGACCGCCTCGGCGCTCGACCCGGTGCTGTTCGACCGCCTGTTCTCCGGCATGGGCCAGCTCGAGCGCAATGCGCGCGACCTGCAGGAAGCGGTGATGTCGATCCGCATGATGCCGATGGACTACGTGTTCTCGCGCTTCCCGCGCCTGGTGCGCGACCTTGCCGGCAAGCTMGGCAAGCAGATCGACCTGGTCACCTTCGGCAAGGCCACCGAGCTCGACAAGAGCCTGATCGAACGCATCATCGACCCGCTCACCCACCTGGTGMGCAACAGCCTCGACCACGGCATCGAAACGCCGGACAAGCGCGTTGCAGCCGGCAAGGAGCCGACCGGCCAGCTGATCCTGTCCGCGCAGCATCATGGCGGCAACATCGTCATCGAGGTCAGCGACGACGGCGGCGGCCTGCGCCGCGACAAGATCCTGGCCAAGGCCCTGCAGAGCGGCCTGCCGGTATCGGAGAACATCAGCGACGAAGAAGTCTGGCAGCTGATCTTCGCGCCGGGCTTCTCCACCGCGGAAGCCGTCACCGACCTCTCCGGGCGCGGCGTCGGCATGGACGTGGTCAAGCGCAACATCCAGGAAATGGGCGGCCATGTCGAGGTCACCTCGCGTCCGGGCCTGGGCACCACTACCCGCATCGTGCTGCCGCTGACGCTGGGCATCCTCGACGGCATGTCCGTCAAGGTCGGCGCGGAGACCTTCATCCTGCCGCTGAACTGCGTGATGGAATCGCTGCAGCCCAAGCCCGAGGACGTGCACACCGCGGCCAACAACGACCGCGTGATGCACGTGCGCGGCGAATACCTGCCGCTGCTGGAGCTGCACCGCGTGTTCAACGTGGACGACGCCGTGCAGGAGCCGACGCAGGGCATCGCCGTGATCCTGCAGGCCGAAGGCAAGCGCTTCGCGCTGCTGGTGGACCAGCTCATCGGCCAGCACCAGGTGGTGCTGAAGAATCTCGAAACCAACTACCGCAAGGTGCCCTGCATCTCCGCCGCCACCATCCTGGGCGACGGCAGCGTGGCACTGATCGTGGACGTCGGCGCGCTGCAGCGCACCGGCGTGCGCCGCCAAGACCCGGTACTCGCTTAACGCTCAGGAGAACAAGACATCATGGCCGGCATCGGACACATCGATACCCCCGGAAGCGAAGCCGCGGGGCAGGAATTCCTGGTTTTCACGCTGKGGAGCGAAGAATACGGCATCGACATCCTCAAGGTGCAGGAGATCCGCGGCTACGACGCGGTCACCCGCCTGGCGAACGCGCCCGATTTCATCAAGGGCGTGACCAACCTGCGCGGGGTGATCGTGCCGATCGTCGACCTGCGCCTGAAGTTCCGCCTCGGCAACGTGCGCTACGACCACCAGACCGTGGTCATCATCCTCAATATCGCCGGGCGCGTGGTCGGCATCGTGGTGGATGGCGTGTCGGACGTGCTGACCCTGACCGGCGAAGCCATCAAGCCGGCGCCGGAGTTCGGCGTGTCGGTCTCCAACGAACACCTCACGGGGCTCGGCACCGTGGATGGCCGCATGCTGATCCTGATCGACATCGAGAAGCTGATGACCAGCGCCGAGATGGAACTGGTCGAGGCCGAACTCGCCTGAGCGCGGCCACACCCATCGTATCGAGCATCAAGCATCCCGTATCAGGCATCACATGACGCAGCCTCGCCMCACCGCCCTTGCCGCCGGCCTGCCGCTGGCGCAGCCCGCTTCGCCGCGGCGCGACGAGCCGCGTGATTTCCTGCTGACCGAACGCGACTTCGAGAAGATCCGCGCGATGATCCATCGCCGCGCGGGCATCTCGCTCGGCAGCCACAAGCGCGAGATGGTGTACAGCCGCCTCGCGCGCCGCCTGCGCACGCTGCAGCTCACCGATTTCGGCACCTACCTGGCCATGCTCGAGGAGGACGACCGCTCGGACGAGTGGGAGTTCTTCACCAATTCKCTCACCACCAACCTGACATCGTTCTTCCGCGAGGCGCATCACTTTCCCTTGCTGGCCGAACATGCCAAGAAGACCGGGCGGCCTTACTCGGTGTGGTGCTCGGCCGCGTCCACCGGCGAAGAGCCTTATTCCATCGCCATCACGCTGGCCGAAGCGCTGGGCGACCGTGCCGGCACGGTCCTGGCCACCGACATCGATACGCAGGTGCTGGCCAAGGCCCGCGCCGGCGTCTACACGGCCGAGCAGGTCAGCAAGCTCTCGCCCGAACGGCTCAAGCGCTTCTTCCTCAAAGGCACCGGCCAGCGCGCCGGCGCGGTCAAGGTCAAGCCGGACCTGGCGGGCACCATCGACTTCCAGCCGCTCAACCTGCTGGCGCCGGACTGGGGCATCCGCGAGAAGTTCGACGCGATCTTCTGCCGCAACGTGATGATCTACTTCGACAAGCCCACCCAGGGCCGCATCCTGGAGCGCTTCGTGCCGCTGCTCAAGCCGCACGGACTGTTGTTCGCGGGCCATTCGGAGAACTTTTCCTATGTCACGCGCGCGTTCCAGCTGCGCGGGCAGACCGTCTACGAGCTGGCGCCGCCGTCGGCCCGGCTGGGAGGTTCGTGATGCGCACGCCCCAGCTCCCCGAAGCGATCGCCACGCGCAGCTACTTCGACCGCGAGTTCGGCAAGCAGGCCATCAAGCTGCTGCCCAACKAGTACTACGTGACCCGCGAAGACGTGGTGCTGACCACCGTGCTGGGTTCCTGCGTGGCGGCCTGCATCCGCGACGAGACCGCCGGCGTGGGCGGCATGAACCATTTCATGCTGCCGGACGATGACGGCGCCGCCGGCGCCGACCGGCTGCTGTCGGCGTCMATGCGCTACGGCAGCTATGCGCTGGAAGTGCTGATCAACGAGCTGCTGAAGATGGGCGCGCGCCGCGAGCGGCTCGAGGCCAAGGTGTTCGGCGGTGGCGCGGTGCTGGCCAACATGACCACGCTCAATATCGGCGACCGCAACGCCGAGTTCGTGCTCAAGTACCTGAAGACCGAAGAGATCCGCGTAGCCGCGCAGGATCTGCGCGGCCCGCACGCGCGCCGCGTCAGCTACTTTCCGTTGACGGGACTGGCGCTGGTGCGCCGGCTCACTCGCCAGGACGACCAGGTGGTGGTCGAGCGCAACGAGCGTGCGCTGGCGCGGGCCATTGCCACCGCACCTGCCAGCGGCGGCGCCGAACTGTTTTCCAGGCGTGCGCCCTCGGCTGCCGTCTCCTGAACCGACAAGGATTTTTCCAGACATGAGTGCGGCCAAGATCAAGGTATTGTGCGTGGACGATTCCGCGCTGATACGCAGCCTGATGACCGAGATCATCAATAGCCAGCCCGACATGGAGGTGGTGGGTACCGCCCCCGATCCGCTGGTAGCGCGCGATCTGATCAAGCGCCTGAACCCGGATGTGCTCACGCTCGACGTGGAAATGCCGCGCATGGATGGCCTGGACTTCCTCGAGCGCCTGATGCGCTTGCGCCCGATGCCGGTGCTGATGGTGTCCTCGCTGACCGAGCGCGGCTCGGAAATCACCATGCGCGCGCTGGAGCTGGGCGCGGTGGATTTCGTCACCAAGCCCAAGCTCGGCATCCGCGACGGCCTGATGGAGTACACCGATACCATCGCCGACAAGATCCGCGCCGCGGCGCGGGCGCGCCTGCGCACCGCTCAGGCCGCGCCGGCGGGCGGCGGCACCACCGAGCCGGCGGCGCCGATGCTGCGCAGCCCGCTGCTGWSCACAGAGAAGCTGATCATCGTGGGCGCCTCCACTGGCGGCACCGAGGCGATCAAGGAATTCCTGATGCCGATGCCGCCGGACTGCCCGGCCGTGCTGATCGTCCAGCATATGCCGGCCGGCTTCACGCGCTCGTTCGCGCAGCGCCTGGACGGCCTGTGCCGCATCACGGTCAAGGAAGCGGAGCACGGCGAGCGCGTCTTGCCGGGCTACGCCTACATCGCGCCGGGCGATTCGCACCTGCGCCTGGCGCGCAGCGGGGCCAACTACGTGGCCCACCTGTCGCAGGAGCCGGCGGTCAACCGCCACCGGCCGTCGGTCGAAGTGCTGTTCGACTCCGCCGCCCAGCATGCCGGCAAGAACGCCATCGGCGTGATGCTGACCGGCATGGGCCGTGACGGCGCGCAGGGCATGCTGCGCATGCGCGAGGCCGGCGCCTACAACCTGGCGCAGGACGAGAGCACCTGCATCGTATTCGGCATGCCCAAGGAGGCGATTGCCGCCGGCGGCGTGCATGAGGTAGTGCCGCTGCACGCGATGAGCCAGCGCGTGATGGCGCGCCTGGCGACCTTCGGGACGCGCGCGCAGCGGGTTTGACCGGGCACAGGCGCCTGCCGGATCCACGCGGAGCGGCGGGTGCAAGTATTGAAGTAGCAACTT
This sequence comes from Cupriavidus sp. 05T41, assembly GCF_056396525.1. NCBI lineage: Bacteria > Pseudomonadati > Pseudomonadota > Betaproteobacteria > Burkholderiales > Burkholderiaceae > Cupriavidus > Cupriavidus sp. 05T41. The sequence continues at coordinate 23,968 of NZ_JBFTLQ010000057.1, read as the reverse complement.
TCCACAACTGTATTGGAGCCGTTAGAGTGGACAAGAACATGAAGATCCTGGTGGTCGATGACTTCCCCACCATGCGCCGCATCATCCGTAACCTGCTCAAGGAACTGGGCTTCGCCAACGTCGAGGAGGCCGAAGATGGTGCCGCCGGCCTGGAGAAGGTCAAGGACGGCAGCTTCCAGTTCGTCGTGTCCGACTGGAACATGCCGAACATGGACGGCCTGAGCATGCTGCAGGCKATCCGCGCCGAAGCCGCGCTGGCCAAGCTGCCGGTGCTGATGGTGACGGCCGAGGCCAAGAAGGAAAACATCATCGCAGCGGCGCAGGCCGGCGCGAACGGCTACGTGGTCAAGCCGTTCACGGCCGCCACGCTTGACGAGAAGATCACCAAGATCTTCGAGAAACTGGCCAAGGAAGGGGCATAAGGTGGGCGACATGTCGATGACTCCGACTCTCAGCAACGAATCTGCCGAGCAGCTTTTCCAGCGCATTGGCGCCCTGACACGGATGCTGCGCGACAATATGCGCGAATTGGGGCTCGACAAGGAAATCGAGCGCGCCGCCCAGGCCATCCCCGATGCGCGCGACCGGCTCAGCTATATCGCCTTGATGACCGAGCAGGCCGCTGAACGCACGCTCAACGCCGTGGAGCTGGCGCAGCCGCTTCAGGCCGGCATGGAGAAGCAGGCCGAGGCGCTCGACAAGCGCTGGGAAGCCTGGTTCGACAAGCCGGTCGAGCTGGCCGACGCGCGCGAGCTGGTGCTCGATACCCGTGCCTTCCTGACCGACGTGCCGCAGCAGGCCCGCGCCACCGGCAGCCACCTGCTGGAAATCATGATGGCCCAGGACTTCCAGGACCTGACCGGCCAGGTCATCAAGAAGATGATGGACATGATCCGCTCGCTGGAGCAGGAACTGCTGCAGGTGCTGATCGACAACGTGCCGGCAGACCGCCGCGTCGAGGCGCCCGCCACGCTGATGAACGGCCCGCAGATCAACCCGGAAGGCAAGGCCGACGTCGTCTCCGACCAGTCGCAGGTGGACGACCTGCTTGCCAGCCTGGGCTTCTGAGTCCCGCCCGGGACGCGGTGCCGGCCTGGCGCCGCGCCGGCCCCCGGGGCGCCCCCGGAGGCCGTCCGGGGACACGGCCCGCCTTCGGGCGGGCCGTGTCATCGCGCAAACAGCGCCACAATCCCGGCCTTATTCCCTCTAATGCCCGCCCCTTCGCGCTCCCATAATCGTTGCTGACGAAGGGCCAGCATGCCGCTTCGTAACGGAGCGGCCATGTCCGAAGAAAGCGATCTCGAGAAAACCGAACCTGCCTMACCCCGGCGCCTGGAAAAGGCGCGCGAGGAAGGACAGGTCGTACGCTCGCGCGAGCTCGCTACGCTGATCATGCTGATGAGCGGCGTGGCTGGCCTTGCGACCCTCGGCGGCACGCTCGCCACCAGGCTCAACGCCGTGATGCGCGCCGGCCTGGCCTTCGAGCCGGCCACGGCCTTCGATACTTCGCGCATGATGTCGCGCTTCGCCATGAATACCTGGGAAGGCCTGCTGGCATTCCTGCCGCTGCTGCTGCTGTTCGGCGCGGCGGCCCTCGCCGGTCCCATGCTGCTGGGCGGCTGGATGTTCTCCACGCAATCCCTCGCCCCCGATTTCTCCCGGCTCTCGCCGCTCAAGGGGCTGGGCCGGCTGTTCTCCTCGCAATCCCTGGTGGAACTGGCCAAGGCCATCGCCAAGGCCCTGCTGGTGGGCGGCGTGGCCGGCTGGGTGCTGTGGCACCGCCTGCCCGACGCGGTGGCGCTGATGAGCGCGCCGCTGCACGAGGCGCTGCTGCACATGCTGGAGCTGGTGCTGCACTGCTGCGGGATGGTCGCCGGCTCGCTGGTGCTGGTGGCCGCGCTGGACGTGCCCTGGCAGTACTGGACCTTCTTCAAGAAGCTGCGCATGACCAAGGAAGAGGTCAAGCAGGAGCACAAGGACAGCGAAGGCGACCCGCATATCAAGGGCCGCATCMGCCAGCAGCAGCGCGCCATGGCTCGCCGCCGCATGATGTCCGAGGTKCCCAAGGCGGACGTGGTGGTCACCAACCCGACCCACTTCGCCGTGGCGCTGCGCTACGAGGAAGGCCGCATGAGCGCGCCGCGCGTGGTGGCCAAGGGCAGCGAGGCGGTCGCCGCGCGCATCCGCGAGATCGCCGTGGAGAACAACGTGCCGCTGCTGTCCGCGCCGCCGCTGGCGCGCGCGCTGCACCGCCACGTGGAGATCGGCCGCGAGATCCCCGCCGGCCTGTATACCGCCGTGGCCGAAGTCCTGGCCTGGGTCTATCAACTGAAGCACTGGCACCACACCAGCGGACCGCACCCCACGGCACCGTCCGACCTGCTGGTGCCTGACGAACTCGCCGTACCGGAAAGCCACGCATGAACGCATTGACCTCGCTGTTCAACCTGTCGGGGGCACGGGCCAGCAGCAGCCAGATGAAGGCGCTCGCGGGACCGCTGCTGATCATCATGATCCTCGGCATGATGATCCTGCCGCTGCCGCCCTTCGTGCTGGACCTSCTGTTTACGTTCAACATCGCGCTGTCGATCATGGTGCTGCTGGTGGGCATGTACACGCAGAAGGCGCTGGATTTCGCCGCCTTCCCGGCCGTGCTGCTGTTTTCCACCCTGCTGCGCCTGTCGCTCAACGTCGCCTCGACCCGCGTGGTACTGCTCGAAGGCCACACCGGGCCCGACGCCGCGGGCAAGGTGATCGAGGCCTTCGGCCACTTCCTGGTKGGCGGCAACTTCGCCGTKGGCATCGTGGTGTTCGCCATCCTGGTGGTGATCAACTTCATGGTGATCACCAAGGGCGCGGGCCGGATCGCCGAGGTGGGCGCGCGCTTCATGCTCGACGCCATGCCCGGCAAGCAGATGGCGATCGACGCCGACCTCAACGCCGGCCTGATCAACGAAGACGGCGCCAAGAAGCGCCGGGCCGAAGTCTCGCAGGAATCGGATTTCTACGGCGCCATGGACGGCGCCAGCAAGTTCGTGCGCGGCGACGCCATMGCCGGGCTGCTGATCATGTTCATCAACGTCGGCGCGGGCATGGTGGTCGGCATGCTGCAGCACGACCTGGACTTCTCCACMGCGGTGCGCAATTACACGCTGCTGACCATCGGCGACGGCCTGGTGGCGCAGATCCCCGCGCTGGTGATCTCCACCGCCGCCGGCGTGATCGTTTCGCGTGTGTCGAACGAGCAGGACGTGGGCCAGCAGCTGACCGGCCAGCTCTTCTCCAACCCGCGCGTGCTGTACCTGACCGGCGGCATCATCGGCATGATGGGCATCATTCCCGGCATGCCGCATTTCGCCTTCCTGGTGTTCGCCGGCGCGCTGGTGTGGTTCGGCCGCTATGTGGCGCGACGCGACGTGGCCGCCGTGCAGGAAAAGAAACGCGAGGAACGCGCGCCCGTCGCCGCGGCGGAATCCACCGAAGCCAGCTGGGACGATGTCTCCCTGGTCGACCCGCTGGGCATGGAAGTGGGCTACCGCCTCATTCCGCTGGTGGACCGCGCGCAGAACGGCGAACTGCTGGGCCGCATCAAGAGCATTCGCAAGAAGGTGGCGCAGGAGATCGGCTTCCTGGTGCCGGTGGTGCATATCCGCGACAACCTCGAACTCAAGCCCAACGCCTACCGCATCACGCTCAAGGGCGTGGAGATCGGTCGCGGCGAGGCCACGCCGGGGCAGTGGATGGCGATCAACCCCGGCCAGGTATCCGGCACGCTGCCGGGCACGCCCACGCACGATCCGGCCTTCGGCTTGCCCGCGGTGTGGATCGAAGCCGGGCTCAAGGAGCAGGCGCAAACCTACGGCTTCACCGTGGTGGACGCCAGCACGGTAGTGGCGACTCACCTCAACCACCTGATCCACCTGCACGCGGCCGAACTGCTCGGGCGCCAGGAAGTGCAGGCCCTGCTGGACCGCATCTCCAAGGAATCGCCCAAGCTCACCGAAGACCTGGTGCCCAAGGTCATCACGCTCACCGCGCTGCAGAAGATCCTGCAGAACCTGCTGGACGAAAGCGTGCCGATCCGCGACATGCGCACCGTGCTGGACGTGGTGGCCGAGCACGCGCCCAAGATCAGCGATCCCAACGAACTTACCGCGCTGGTGCGCATGGCGCTGGGACGTGCCATCACCCAGCAGTGGTTCCCCAACGGGGCCGACCTGCAGGTCATCGGTCTGGACGCGGGGCTTGAGCGCGTGCTGTCGCAAGCGCTCACTAACGGCGGCGGTATCGAACCGGGGCTGGCCGATGCGCTGCTGCAGCAGACCCAGGCCGCGGTGTCGCGCCAGGAACACCTGGGGCTGGACCCCGTGCTGCTGGTGCCGCATCCGCTGCGCCCGCTGCTCGCGCGCTTCCTGCGCCGGACCATGCCGCAGCTCAAGGTGCTCTCGCATGCCGAGGTGCCGGACAACCGAAACATCAGGATCACCGCCATGATCGGCGGCGCAGCGTGAGGGATGACGCAAGATGAGCGTAGCTAAATTCGTGGCGGCCAATGGCCGCGAGGCCCTGCGCCAGGTGCGCGAGGCGATGGGCCCGGACGCCGTGGTGCTGTCCAACCGCACCGTCGAGGGTGGTGTGGAGATCGTCGCCATGCGCGACACCGATCTCGGCGCCATTTCCAGCAGCGCGCCGGTGTTCACGCCGCCGCCCGCCACGGTGGCGGTCGACGGTGCCCTGGGCGACCTGCGCGGGGAACTGCAGACCATGCGCGCCATGATGGAGCGGCAGTTCGCGGGAGTAGGCACTCACAGCCTGCCTGCCGCAGGCGGCGATCCGCTGCGCGATTCCCTGTTCAACTGGCTGGTCACCGCCGGATTTTCCGGCCAGCTCGCGCGTTCGCTGCTGGGCCACCTGCCGCTCGGCCACGACCGGCCCGCCGCCATGACCTGGATCCGCCAGGAGCTGGCGCGCAAGGTGCCGGTGCTGGGCGACGAAGACGCGCTGTTCGCGCAAGGCGGCGTGCTGGCCCTGATCGGCCCCACCGGGGTKGGCAAGACCACCACCACCGCCAAGCTGGCCGCGCGCTTCGTGCTCAAGCACGGCCCGGAACGGCTGGCGTTGCTGACCACCGACACCTTCCGTATCGGCGCGCATGAACAACTGCGCATCTATGGCGACATCCTCGGCGTGCCCGTGCACGCGGTCAAGGACGCGGCCGACCTGCGCTTCGCGCTGGCCGCGCTCACCGAGAAGCACCTGGTGATCATCGACACCGTCGGCATGAGCCAGCGCGACCGCAACCTGTCCGAGCAGATCGCCATGCTGGCCGGCGTGCAGGCGCCGGTGCAGCGCATCCTGCTGCTCAACGGCGCCAGCCACGGCGACACGCTCAACGAGGTGGTGCATGCCTACCGCCACGATGCCACGCCCGGCGGCGGCATCGACGGCTGCATCGTCAGCAAGCTCGACGAAGCCACGCACCTCGGCTCCGTGCTCGACGTGGTGATCCGCCACCGCCTGCCGGTGTACTACGCCTCGATCGGTCAGCGCGTGCCCGAACACCTGGAGCTGGCCAGCGGCGCCGCCCTGGTCGAGCGCGCCTTCCAGACCCCGCGCCGTGGCTCCGTCTTTGCCGATGCCGATGCCGTGCGCCGCGTCATGCCGGGCCAGGATGACAACGATGGCGCCCGCGCCGCGGGTGCTTCGGCCACCGCCGGCGCCGAGGGCATGCTGCGCTCGCTGACCGACAGCGCCAACGCGGTCAGCKACTGCGTGGACCAGCTCGACGCGGGCAACTTCGGCTTCGACCTGGTACGCACCCTGTGGCAGCAGCGCGCGGACAGCGCACCGTCGGCGCGCCAGATGGCGCAACACGTGCGCGAGGCCGCCTGCCGCGATCTCGCCCGCCAGTGCGACCGCTTCGTGCTCGCGCTGAGCGCCACCGTGGCMGCGCCCGCGGCCGGCCGCCGCGCGCCGCGCCCGTGGCAGCATACGCTGTGGCTGGCCGACCGCGACGGCCTGCCGCTGGCTGCCGCCGCGGCGCCGGGCGGGCGTACCGCCCCAGCGCTGCAGGCAAGCCAGGGCGGCTGGGAAACCGACGCCGCCAACCTGGGCGCCGCCATCGCCGCCGCGCGTACCGTGGTCAATGTGCTGGACACCATGCCGGCCGCGGCCACGCTGGCGCGCTGGCAGCAGGCAGGTGAGCGCTGGCTGACCACCACCCGCAAGACCACGCGCGTCGCCAGCAACGGCGTTGCGCTGAAGGTCGATGCGCTGGCCGAGACGCTGACGTTCCATGCCTTCGAAGAGATCGAGTACCGCGGCCGCGATGCCGTGCAGTGGATCGCGCAAGCGCCGGTGCGCGTGCTCGAAAGCCAGGTGCGCGGCACGCGCGGCAGCGAGGGCGGCACCGAGGCCGGCCTGCTGGTATCGCGCCTGGTCGACCGTGAAAACGGCCAGACACTGGCCGTGCAATACCTGCTGTGCGAGCCCGCACTGCTGGCCGAGGGCGCGCAACTGGCGCGCTGGGCACGCTGGGCCGAAGCCGGCGAGGCGCACCTGCGCACACTGCGCCATGCGCTCGACCATCTCGGCCAGGGCGAACGCCAGGACGGCGCCAACGATGCCGCGCAGGCGGAAAACCAGGCATGCGCGCGCCTGCTGGCACTGCAGATGGCCGTGGCCGCGCTGCGCCTGGAGCAGGCCGGCGACACGGAAGCCGCGGCCTTCCTGGCGCGCCTGTCCGYGCGCGCGCCGGCGCGCCAGACCCCGAATGCTGCCGTGCTGGTCGAAGGCATGGGCCGCCTGCTGGCGCTGCTGGACGTGCTGGAGAACTACCCCGCGCGCAATGGCCGTGCCGCACCTGCCGTGCCGACCGTACCGGCCGCGCCCGCCACCGAGCCCGACGGCTTCGTCGATGGTGGCCGGATGTTCAAGGCGCTGGCGCAGGTGCAGGGAGAGTAAAACGTGAATTCACTTGCCCTGGACCAGGCCGAAAGCCTGCGGCGCATGCTGGCGCCGCGTGCCACGCGCCGCATCGCGGTGGTCGCGAGCGATGCGGGCGCCGGTGCCACCACGGTGGCGCTCGGGCTGGCCAATGCGCTCGCCATGCAGGGTGAACGCGTGCTGCTGATCGACGAAGACCGCATTGGCGCGCGCGCCACCCGCTTGGCCGGCGCGGCGCCCGAGGGCACGCTGGCCGCCGTGCTGGGCGGTGCGCTCACGCTGGAGGCCGCGCTGGGGCAACGTCCCGCGGGCACCATCGGCGTGCTGCCCGGCAGCCCGCAGGCCACGGGCGACCTGGGCCTGTTCAATGGCTACCGCACCGTGCTCAGCGATGCCCGCAGCGATGCCGAGGGCGCCCTGTCGCAGGTGGCCGGCATGGCGCACAACGTGGTGGTGGTGCTGCGTGCCGAGCCGGCATCGATCAAGGCCGCCTATGCCTGCATCAAGCAGCTGAACCACCTCTACGCCTGCCGCCGTTTCCACCTGGTCGTCAATGCCGCCGCCAGCGACGCCGCCGCCAGCGCCGTGCTCGGCAATCTTGCGCGCACCGCCAGCCAGTATCTCGGCGTGGACGCGAGTCCTGCCGGCAGCCTGCCGCACGATCCGCTGGTCGAGCGCAGCACGGCGCTTGGCCGCTGCGTGGTCGAAGCGTATCCGGCGGCGCCGGCCACTGCCGCCCTGCGCCGTCTTGCCGTCGGCATCGCCGGCTGGCCGCTTCCCATGCCTTCACCAGCCGTAGCCCGTTCAACCCCTCCGGCCGCGCCGCTGGCGCCGCCGGCCACGGCCCTGGCCTGAGCGCCGGGCCTGCCAGCTAGGACTCACGAGAATTCCACCATGTATACGATTCAGGGAAAGCTCGAACAGACTGACACCGTGACCGCGCATGCGTCGCTGGTGCGTCGCATCGCCTTGCAACTCGCGGCCAAGCTGCCGGCCAGCGTGCAGCTCGATGACCTCATCCAGGCTGGCATGATCGGCCTGCTCGACGCCGCCAAGCGTTACGAGGATACGCACGGTGCGCGTTTCGAGACCTATGCCAGCCAGCGCATCCGCGGCGCCATGCTCGACGAGGTGCGCGCCAACGACTGGCAATCGCGCAGCCTGCGCCAGTTCACCCGGCGCATCGAGCGTACCGTGCGCGGCCTCGAGCAGACGCTCGGCCGGGCGCCGCTGGACTCCGAGGTGGCGCAGGAGCTCGAGTTGCCACTCGACGAATACCAGACCTTGCTCAACGAGGTCTATGGCTGCCAGCTGCTGCACTACGAAGACTTCGAACGCTCCGGCGAAGAAGACTTCCTGGATCGCCACCTGAGCGTCAGCGACGACGGCAATCCGCTCACCGTGCTGATGGAGAGCGGCATGCGCGAAGCGCTGATACGCGCCATCGAGCGACTGCCCGAGCGGGAAAAGCTGGTGCTGTCGCTGTGCTACGACCAGGAGCTGAACCTGCGTGAGATCGGCGCCGTGCTCGAGGTGACGGAGTCGCGCGTCTGCCAGATCCGCAGCCAGGCCATCACGCGCCTGCGTTCGCAGCTGCGCGGGCTGCTATGAAAGCCAGGTCCCGCCATATCGCCGTGGCGGCCATTGCCGCATGCTGCAGCCACGGCTGGGCCGCGCCGGCAGGACCTACCCTGCATTCGTGGTCGGCTTCCGTGAGTGGCCCCGCCTTGTATGGCAAGGGCCTGCGCACCATGTCCGCGCCCATCACCCCGACCGGGTATCTGCCGCAGGCCGAGGGCGCCATCACCACCGTGCGGTGGCGCTACAGCTTTACCCGCACGCCGCCGCTCGATCTGCAGGCCTATCTGTGCAATGCGCAGCGCTGCGTGTTGCTGCCGKGGGCGGAGGGACTCACCGATGCCTTCAGCGGGGATGACGCAGGCAGGGGATTCGTGTTCGCGTTCCAGGTACCGGGGAAGGGCGCGCTGACGCCCGTCCTGCAGGGACAGTCGGGACAAGTGGTGGTGGGGTACAGGTAAGACCGCAGGTGCATGGATTCGGCGGCCCGGGCCTTTCCGCCCGGGCGCCGCTTCCCAAGCCCCCGCAGCCGCTCAAGCCTCAAGTCTCAAGCCTCAGGCTCCAACCCTCAAGCCACCGGCTCCGCCACCGCGCCCGAACAAAAAAAAGCGGCTTCGCCTTCCCTGCCGGGAGCGAAGCCGCTTTTTTTGTTCGTTCGGTCTTTCCTGCATTTCGCCGCGGGCTTGCGAAAGCCCGTGGCGACAAGACACCGGTTCAGCCCGCCGCCAGGCTGACGCCTTGCGGACCTTGCTGGGTTCGCCCGTCCTTGCCGTACAACGTGCCCGTCTCGCCCCGGTGGCGCAGCGCCAGGATGGCTTCCTGCGTGAACTCCAGATGCGCATCCACCACGGCCGCATTGACGGCGTTGGCATCGCGCGCCATGCGCGCGGCGAACAGCAGGTCGCGCCATGCGGTCTCGACGGCAGGCACGATCTCGCGCCCGAACAGCTGGCCGCCCGCACCGAGGCGAATCCCCATGGCACCCATCTGCGCCTCGCGCGTGCGCGTCAGCGTCTGCAGCGAGCCGGCCAGTTCGACCTTGCGATCCAGCAGGCCGACCAGCGCCTGGTAGTCGCCCGCCTTGATCATGGCGCGCTCTTCGCCCAGCACGGCGGCGAATTCCTTGGAGAGCTCGGTTTCCCGGGCGAGGTTCTGGATCAGGGACTGGCTCATGGCTTGCCTAAGTGTCGTGGGTTGGCTTTGCCGCCGGTGTCGAGCGTCAGGCGCCGCCGTTGAGTTCGCGCAGCGACGCCAGCAGACCGTCTGCGATCTTGCTGGGGTCGATCTTGATGCGTCCTTCGGCGATGGCCTGGCGGATTTCGTCCACCTTGGCGGTATCGATGTCGTCGTCTTGGTCTTCCACCAGGCGCGCGCCGATTTCGCGCACCTGGGCGCCTAGCGGGCTKACGCGCACGCCGGGGGTTTCCGGGGCGGCGGCCGGGCCGGCGGGGGTGCCTGCCACGCTGCGCGTTGCACCGTCGCCGGCGTCGCCCGGCCTCGAGGAGGTGGTCTGATTGATCTTCACGGTGATTCCTTGCTGGGTACCTCTGGCTTATCGGACGGTGGCGGCAGAACTTTAGGGCCGCCCCGGGTCCATCCGGCCCGGCTCACGGACCCGTCMGGCCACGCTGCCCGCCGGACGCCGGTCTTGGGATGCCGGCTGCACATCCTGCAGCGCTGCGCGCCATTGTCTCATGAGACCGTTGCGCTACCCAGGCACGCCAGCCTATTGCTGCAGCACCACCGTGTCGCCATTGCGCACCAGCGCGCTGACCACCTGGCCGCTCTTGAGCCGCACCTGCACATTGCTGCCGACCGCGGCTTCGGCCATCACCTTGCCCTCGCTGCTGAGCTGGAAGGAATCCCCCTCGACCACCACCGTCACGTTCTGTCCCTGCCGCACGGCAATGGCCTTCTTCAGKAGATCCGTGCGCATCGGCGAACCCGCTGCGATGCGGCTGGCGGCCACGGCGCCCGCGATCTGCGCGGGGTCGGTCACCACCGCGCGCGGCAGGTTGGAAAGGTCGCCCTGGCGCACTTCCAGGTCAGAAGGGTCTACTGGCTCGCCGGGGGTGAAATTGCGGCCGGCCACGTAGTAATCGGCCACCACCGCGACGCGCGCCTGCACGTAGCGCGTCCACGGGCGCTCGCCGCCGCAGCGCACGCCGACGGAGACGCGGCCCCAGGGCGACGCGCCCGGCGGCAGGAAGGGTTCGGGCAGGGTGCATTCCGGTGCGCGGCCGCCCGACGGCGGMACGACCTGGATGCTGGCCTTGCCGGGCAGCCCGGCGGTCTGGCGTTCGAGGAACCGCTCCACCGCGACGCGCACCGGGTCTTCGGCAAAGGGCGAGGGCGGCGCTGCGCGGACGCTGCCGGACAGGGCGCCGCCGGCGGCKAGCACACAGAGCAGGGCACGCGCAACGGCGGACCGGAAACGAGGAATCATGGGTGCATCCAGGCAAGGAGCGGTGCGCTGGCGCGCCACCGGCGCGCGGGCCGGGCCGCGAGAACAGGACCCATTGTAGGCAGCCGCGCTTTCTCTCTCGTTCCGAAATACGCAGTTTTCTTTGCCCTATTCGCACGATTGGGATGACAGGGCCGAACCTAAGATGGCACACCTGAAGAAGGTCGACCTTCATCGCTCTCTCCCTCCAGCGAGACACAGACATGATTGACAGACTCGATGCGGCACTGCRCTTCCAGCAGGATGCGCTGAGCTTGCGGACCCAGCGGCAGTCGGTGATTGCCTCCAATATCGCGCACGCCGACACGCCCGGCTACAAGGCGCGCGACTTCGATTTCTCCAGCACGCTGGCGCAGACGGTCGAGCGCGGCAGGCGCGCCGAAGGCGTATCTCTCTCCACGACCTCGGCGCGGCACCTGCCGGGCCAGGCGTCGGCGTCCGACAACATGGACCTCGAGTACCGCATCCCCATGCAGTCGAGCATCGACGGCAATACCGTCGAGATGGACACCGAGCGCGTGGCCTTCGCCGACAACGCGGTGCACTTCGAGTCTGGCCTCACGGTGATGAGCGCCAAGATCAAGACCATGCTGTCGGCCATCCAGCAGTGAGCGCGCCATGCCAGCAATGAATATCTTCGAGGTGGCCGGCTCGGCCATGGCCGCGCAGTCGCAGCGCATGAACGTGACCGCCTCCAACCTGGCCAACGCGGACAGCGCGGTCAGCCCCAACGGCCAGCCCTACCGCGCCAAGCAGGTGGTGTTCGKCCTGGCACCCACGCCAGGCCAGAGCGACGTGGGCGGCGTGCAGGTGGAAGGCGTGCTGGAAGACCCGTCGCCGCCGCGCATGATCCACAACCCGACACATCCGCTGGCCAACGCCGACGGCTACGTCACCATGCCGAACGTCAACCCGGTGGAAGAGATGGTCAACATGATCTCGGCCTCGCGGTCCTACCRGGCCAACGTGGAAGTCCTCAACACCGCCAAGAACATGATGCTCAAGACACTGACCATCGGGCAGTAATCGTCTTAACCGGGATACGCAATGACTAGCACTTCTTCCGTCKATACCAGCAGCCAGGGCATCAACAACGCCTTGCAGAGTGGCAGCGCTAGCGCCGCCGACCTGCAGAACAACTTCCTGACCATGCTGGTCACGCAGATGAACAACCAGGACCCGCTCAACCCGATGGACAACTCGCAGCTCACCTCGCAGCTCGCGCAGATCAGCCAGGTGAGCGGCATGCAGACCATGAACAGCACGCTGCAGGCGCTGCTGTCGCAAGTCTCCGCCAGCCGGGCCATGGATTCGGCGTCGCTGATCGGCCATACGGTGATGGTGCCGGGCTCCAGCACCTCGGTGACGGGCGGCGTGCCGGACAAGATCGGCGTGGACCTGCCTTCGACGGCCGACGCGGTCACGGTGAACGTGCTCGACAAGGACGGCAACGTCGTGCGCACCATCGACATGAAGGGCCAGGTCGCGGGCGTGCACGACATTCCGTGGGACGGCAAGAACGATGCCGGCGCGGCTTTGCCCGACGGCGACTACAGCTTCAAGGTCACGGCCACGGCCAGCGGCAAGGATGTCACGCCGGTCGCGCTGGTCTACGGCAAGGTGGGCAGCATCAGCGGTGACTCCAGCGGCGTGCTGGTGGATATCGGCAACGGCCGCACGGCGTCCGTCGACGACGTGCGCCGCATTCTTTGATTMAACTGCGATTCATCAGCTAACCAGTCTACTAGGGGAACATCATGGGTTTCGGTCAAGGGGTAAGCGGCATCAACGCCRCGGCATCCAACCTGGACGTCATCGGCAACAACATCGCCAACGCCAATACCGTCGGCTACAAGCAATCGACGGCGCAGTTCGCCGACGTGTATGCGGGCACCAAGATTGGCCTGGGCGTGACGGTGAATTCGGTGGTGCAGTCGTTCAGCCAGGGCAATATCGAGGCGAGCGGCAGCTCGCTCGACGTGGCGATCACCAACGGCAACGGCTTCTACCGCCTGACCGACGCCACAGGTTCGGTCTTCTACTCGCGCAATGGCCAGTTCTCGCGCCAGCCCGACGGCAGCATCACCAATGCGCAGGGCCTGGCGCTGACCGGCTACCCGGCCGGCACGACCGGCGGCGGCGCGGTGCAGCCGCAGCCGCTGGTGGTGCCCAGCACCACCATGGCGGCCAAGGCCACCACCACGCTGGCCTCGTCGTTCAACCTGGATTCCGGCAGCAAGGTTCCGGCCACGCCGTTCGTCAGCACCGGCCCGCTCCCCGGACCGCCCCCGGTGCCGGCTTCGTTGCCGACCTTGAGCATGTACAACTACGGCACCGGCGTGACGGTGTATGACTCGCTGGGCAATGCCCGCCAGCTGACCGCGTACTTCTCGACGGGTACGCCGGGCGCCGGCACGCAGCCGGGCGGCACCGACTGGACCATGCACCTGACCRATGCGGCGGGCAACGTCGTCAACACCACCACGATGCAGTTCAGCTCGAACGGCAACCTGGTGTCGCCGGCGCCTGGCGCCACCACCAACATCGCCATGCCCGCCTCCAACGGCGCCGCCGCGATGGCCATCGCCATGGACCTGACCGGCACCACGCAGTTCGCCGGCGCCAGCGACACCAAGCCGCCGGTGCAGGATGGCTATGCGGCGGGCAGCCTGCTGGGCTTCGCCATCCAGCCGGACGGCACCATCCTGGGCAGCTACTCCAATCAGAAGACCCAGGCACTGGGCCAGGTCGTGATGGCGGGCTTTGGCAACCCCGAAGGCCTCAGGCCCGAAGGCAACAATGTGTGGTAGGCGACCGGCGCGTMGGGCCAGCCGGTGGTMGGCGCGCCCGGCGGCAGCCTGGGCACGCTCAAGTCCAATGCGGTCGAAGCCTCCAACGTKGACCTCTCCGGCCAGCTCGTGAGCCTGATCGTGGCGCAGCGCAACTACCAGGCCAACGCGCAGACCATCAAGGCACAGGACACGGTCATGCAGACCCTGGTCAACCTGTAATGCACGTCGTCGGCAAGCAAGGCCGGAACTGAGGAAACGCAATGGACCGCTTGATCTATACCGCCCTGTCGGGGGCCAAGCAGACGCTTGACCAGCAGGCTGCGGTATCCAACAACCTGGCCAATGCCTCCACGCCGGCCTTCCGCGCGCAGGTCAACATGTTCCGCGCGGTGCCGGTGGTGGGCAATGCCTCGCCGACCCGCGCCTTCACGCTGGCTTCCACGCCGGGCGCTGACATGAAGGCCGGGCCGCTGACCTACACCGAGCGTCCGCTGGACGTGGCRCTGCAGGGCAATGGCTGGCTGACCGTGCAGGCGCCCGACGGCAGCGAGGCCTACACTCGCGCAGGTTCGCTGCAGGTGTCGGCCGACGGCCAGCTGCTGACCAGCACCGGCTTGCCGGTGATGGGCGACGGCGGCCCGATCGCGGTGCCGCCCGGGTCGACGGTCAGCATCGGCAGCGATGGCGCCATCACCGCGCGCGGCCCCGGCGATGCCGCGCAAGGCCTTGCGCAGGTTGGCAAGCTGCGCCTGGTGAACCCGCCGCCGGAGTCGATCGCCCGCGGCGACGACGGCCTGTTCCGCCTGCGCCCCGGCGCGCAGCCGCTGCAGCAGGACGCCAACGTACGCGTGGTTTCCGGCGCGCTTGAAGGCAGCAACGTGAATCCGGTGGAAGCCATGGTCGACATGATCGCCAACGCGCGCCGCTTCGAGATGCAGATGAAGATGATCCAGGGCGCGGACACCAACGACCAGCGCGCCAACCAGCTGCTCTCGAACAACTGAATTTCTTGAATTGATGCGCCGTCGCACCATGCGGCGGCCTGTGAGGACAAACATGATCCGCTCTCTCTGGATTGCCAAGACCGGCCTCGATGCGCAGCAGACGCAGATGGACGTGATCTCGAACAACCTGGCCAACGTGTCGACCAACGGCTTCAAGCGCGGCCGCGCCGTGTTCGAGGAACTGATGTACCAGACCGTGCGCCAGCCGGGCGCGCTGTCGTCGGACCAGACCACGCTGCCCTCGGGCCTGCAGCTGGGCACCGGCGTGCGCCCCGTGGCCACCGAGCGCATCCACACCCAGGGCAATCCGCAGCAGACCGGCAACAGCAAGGACGTGGCCGTGATCGGCCAGGGCTTCTTCCAGGTCACGCTGCCCGACGGCACCACCGCCTACACKCGCGACGGCTCGTTCCAGACCGACCCGAACGGCCAGCTGGTGACCTCCAGCGGCTTCGTGGTCCAGCCCGCCATCACGCTGCCGGCCAACTACACCACGCTCACCGTGGGGCGCGACGGCACGGTCTCGGTCACGCAGCCGGGCTCGAGCAACAACGTGCAGGTCGGCCAGCTGCAACTGGCTACCTTTGCCAATCCGGCCGGACTGGAAAGCCTGGGCGAGAACCTGTACGTGCAGACCGACGCATCGGGCGCGCCCAACACCACCGTGCCCGGCCTGAACGGCGCCGGCACGCTGCAGCAGAACTACGTGGAAGCCTCCAACGTGAACGTGGTCGAAGAGCTGGTCAGCATGATCCAGACCCAGCGCGCCTACGAGATCAACAGCAAGGCAGTGCAGACGTCCGACCAGATGCTGCAGCGCCTCACCCAGCTCGGATGATCATGATTGCCTCGTTGACCCGCCTGGGCGCGCTCGCCCTGTGCTGCCTCGCGACCGGTTGCGCGATGATGCCGCGCGAGCCGCTGGTCMAGCTTCCCACCACCGCGCGGGCGGAACCCCGCGCATTGGGACCGGCGAGCGGATCGATTTTCCAGGGGTCGTACGCAGGCAATCCGCTGTTCGAGGATCGCCGTCCGCGCAACGTGGGCGACATCCTCACCATCGTGATCAGCGAAAACGTCAACGCCAGCAAGAATTCCGGCACCAACGCCAGCCGCACGTCCAACAKCGCGCTGGCATTCGATGCCGTGCCCAAGGCGCTCGGTGGCTTGTTCAGCAGCAGCCAGAACGCCACCATGAGCGGTGCCAACGCCCTCAAGGCCAGCGGCGGCGCCACCGCCGCCAACACCTTCAGCGGCACCATCACCGTGACCGTGCTGGAAGTGCTGCCCAACGGCAACCTGGTGGTGTCCGGCGAAAAGCAGATGGCCATCAACCAGGGCGCGGAGTTCATCCGCTTCTCGGGCGTGGTCAATCCGCGCACGATCACAGGCGACAACGCGGTCCCGTCCACCCAGGTGGCGGACGCGCGCATCGAATACACCGCCAAGGGCTATATCGACGAAACGCAGAACATGGGCTGGCTGCAGCGTTTCTTCCTCAACGTTTCACCGTACTGATGGCAGATTGCATCATGTTCCCGTCTTCGCTCCCTGTCTTGCGCCGCCGCTTCGTCCGCGCTCTCTTCCTCGCGCTGACGCTGGGCCTGCTGTCAGGCGCGGCGCATGCGGAACGGCTGAAGAACCTGGCTACCTTCCAGGGCGTGCGGGACAATCCGCTGGTCGGCTACGGCCTGGTGGTCGGGCTGGACAGCACCGGCGACCAGACCATGCAGACGCCGTTTACCACGCAGAGCCTGACCAATATGCTCTCGCAGCTCGGCATCACGCTGCCGGCCGGCAAGAACATGCAGCTCAAGAACGTGGCGGCGGTGATGGTGACGGCGACGCTGCCGCCGTTCGCGCAGCCCGGCACCCAGCTCGACGTGGTGGTGTMGTCGATGGGTAACGCCAAGAGCCTGCGCGGCGGCACCTTGCTGATGACGCCGCTCAAGGGGGCCGATGGCCAGGTCTATGCCATCGCGCAGGGCAACATGCTGGTGGGCGGCGCGGGTGCGTCGGCCAACGGCAGCAAGGTGCAGGTCAACCAGCTGGCGGTGGGCCGCATCGCCAACGGCGGTATCGTCGAACGCGCCGTGCCGGCCTTCCAGCCCGAAGGCGGCCTGCTGAACATCGAACTGCGTGAAACCGACTACGGCACCGCGGAACGCGTGGTCGATGCCATCAACCGCAACATGGGCGGCGGCGTGGCCACCGCGCTGGACGGGCGCGTAGTGCAGGTGCGCACGCCGCAGGGTTCCTCCGCGCGAGTGGGTTTCATGGCGCGCATCGAGAACATCGAGGTCACGCGCGCCAAGGCCGCGGCCAAGGTCATTCTCAACGCACGCACCGGCTCGATCGTCATGAACCAGGCCGTCACCGTGGAAGACTGCGCCGTCGCGCACGGCAATCTCTCCGTGGTCATCAACACCCAGCCGGTGATCAGCCAGCCGGCGCCGTTCAGCGGCGGCCAGACCGTGGTGGCGCCGGTGTCGCAGATCGACCTGAAGCAGCAGGCCGGTTCGCTRCAGATCGTGAAGGCGGGCGCCTCGCTGGCGGCGGTGGTCAAGGGMCTCAATTCGCTGGGCGCGACCCCGGCCGACCTGCAGACCATCCTGGAAGCCATGCGCGCGGCCGGCGCGCTGCGCGCGGACCTCGAGATCATCTGACCATGTCCGCCAGCCGACTGGCCGCGCAGGCCGAACTCTCGCAACGCTTTGCCCTGGACACCCAGGGTTTCGAGGGACTCAAGCAGAGCGCCCGCACCGGGGCCGGACCCGAGACGCTGCGCACCGMGGCCCGCCAGTTCGAGGCTGTGTTCACGCAGATGGTGCTCAAGAGCATKCGCGATGCCACGCCGCAGGAGGGCCTGTTMGACAATGAGCAGACCAAGCTCTACATGTCGATGATGGACCAGCAGCTCTCGCAGCAGATGTCCAGCCGCGGCATCGGCCTGGCGGACGTGATGGTGCGCCAGCTGGCGCGGGCCAGCGGCGCGGCGGTGCCGCCCGAGCTTGCCGGCAGCGCCGGGGTCGCGGCGGCAAGGCAGGCGTCGCTGCAGGCCGGCATGGACGACGCCGCTCCCGGCCTGGCCGGCGCGCTCGACATGCGCAACGGCGACGGCGACACGCCGCGCGCCGGCAGCGTGGTGGCCGGCCCCAGCTGGAACCCGACCGCCKGGCTGCGCCAATACCAGGGCCAGGCCCAGGACACCGGCGCCTGGCAGGGCAACGGCCCGGCGCTGCCGGAAGACACGCCGGCCCATATCAGCGCCTTCGTCTCGCGCATGGCGGGGCCCGCCATGTCCGCCTCGCGCGCCACCGGCGTGCCGGCCAAGCTGATCCTCGGCCAGGCCGCGCTCGAATCCGGCTGGGGCCGGCGCGAGATCGCGCATCCGGACGGCAGCACCACCTTCAACGTGTTCGGCGTCAAGGCCGGGGCGAACTGGAAGGGCGCCGTCGCGGAAATCACCACCACCGAATACGTCGACGGCCAGCCGCAGAAGGTGCGCGCGCGCTTTCGCGCCTATGGTTCGTACGACGAAGCGTTTGCCGACTACGGACGCCTGCTGAGCAACAACCCGCGCTATGCCGAGGTGCTGGCCGCGGGCAACCCGGACGACGCCGCGCGCGGCTTGCAGCGGGCCGGCTACGCCACCGATCCGGCTTACGGCGAGAAGCTCGTGCGGATCATGCGCAAGGTCCCGGTCTGAGCCCTCGGGCCGGCCGCGGCGGGCAAATATTCGGCCGCCGCGCTCTAAAGTCTGTTTGTCTTTTTGCCGTTACTTACACCATTCACCGCCGTCGGTCCTCGCAGCGGCGAACTGGCACCGGCTCCGGTGCGCGGATCGCCMGGCCAGGCGCACGGCAGCCACCAGACGCGGAGCTAGAGCATGTCTCTCTTCAATATCGGACTTTCCGGCCTGAACACGGCGCAGAACGCGCTGACCACGGTTGGCCACAATCTCAGCAATGCGGCCACCACTGGCTACACCCGCCAGAACACCATCATCGCTTCGGCCGGCGGCCAGTACACCAGCGCCGGCTTCTACGGCCAGGGCTCGAATGCCACCTCGGTGGTCCGCGTCTATGACGAATTCCTGACCAACCAGCTGCGCGGTGCCCAGACCGCCAGCGCGCAGCTCTCCACCTACTCCGACCAGATCGGCCAGATCGACAACCTGCTGGCCGACCAGAAGGGTGGCCTGGCGCCGCTGATGCAGAAGTTCTTCGCCGCCGTGCAGGGCGTGTCCGATACGCCGGCCGACCCCGCCGCGCGCCAGAACCTGCTCAACGCCGGCCAGTCGCTGACGGGCCAGATGCGGGCCGCCAACGCATATTTCCAGCAGTTGCGCGACGGTGTMAACAGCCAGCTGCAAAGCTCKRTGACGCAGATCAACGCGTTCTCCCAGCAGATCGCCAAGCTCAACACCCAGATCACGCAGGCGACCGCGGCCGGTGCCGGCCAGCCTCCCAACGACCTGCTCGACCAGCGTGACCAGCTGGTCTCGCAACTGACCCAGATCGTTGGCGTCAAGGTGGTGCCGCAGGACGGCACCTACAATGTCTTCGCCGGCAACGGCCAGGCGCTGGTGATGGGCTCCAGCTCGTACGACCTGAAGGCAGTCGCCTCGGCCGACGACCCTTCGCGTACCACCATCGCTTACACGCAAGCCAACGGCAATGCGTATGAGATGGATGAGAGCTCGCTCACGGGCGGCTCCGTCGGTGGCCTGCTGAAGTTCCGCAGCGAGACCCTGGACTCGGCGCAGAACGCCATCGGCCGCCTGTCGGTGACGCTGGCGCAGACCTTCAACGACCAGCACAAGCTTGGCGTGGACCTGACCGGGCAGATCGGCGGCAACCTGTTCACGCTGGGCACGCCCGCGGTGATCGCCAAKACCACCAACACAGGCGCCTCCGCGGTCTCGGCGACCATCAGCAATACGTCCCAGCTCACCACCAGCGACTACACCCTGTCGTTCGACGGCACCAACTACAACCTGGTGCGCGCGTCCGACAGCAAGGTCGTGGCCAGCCAGGCCGGCGCCACCGCTATCTACCCGCTGACGCTGTCGGCGGATGGCGTGGACGTCAATATCCCGACMGCGATGTCGACCAACGAYTCGTTCCAGATCCAGCCGACCCGCAACGTGGCCGCGGCAATGGACATGGCGATCACCGATCCGGCCAAGATTGCTGCCGCGGGTCCGCTGCGCGCCAGCACCGGCGCCACCAACACCGGCACCGGCACCGTCAAGGTCAGCAACGTCGCGGCGGGCTTCAGCCTGCCCGCCACCACCATCACCGCGAAGTACACCGCCGCCGGCTACGTCTTCACCGACGCCGCCGGTGCCGCGGTCGTGCCGACCACCGGCCCGACCCCCAACGGCGCCGCAACGGATTTCTCGTTCAACGGCATCACCGTGAGCTTCGCCGGCACGCCTGCCGTKAACGACACCTTCACCCTGGCGCCCAACCTCGGCKGCGTGTCCGACAATGGYAACGCCTTGACGCTGGCCAAGCTGCAGAACGTCAAGACCATCGGCGGTGTCTCCAGCTACAACGATGCCTTTGCCCAGCTGGTCAACGACGTCGGCAGCCGTGCCAAGTCGGTGCAGATCGCATCGACGTCGCAAGACAGCGTCACCACGCAGGTCACMACCGCACAGCAGAGCGTGTCGGGCGTGAACATGGATGAGGAAACCGTGTCGATGCTGCGCTTCMAGCAGCTCTACCAGGCCAACGCCAAGGTGATCCAGACCGCCACCAACCTGTTCGATACCATCATCGGCATCGGCAACTGATCGTCCAGCAGACCCGGATCCCAGGAAAGGAACAGACATGCGCGTCGCAAGCTCAACGCTTTACCAGCTCGGCCTGGCCTCGATGAACAGCCAGCAAGGCTCCCTGCTGCATGTGCAGCAGCAACTCGGCACCGGCCGCCGCATCCTCACGCCGTCGGACGATCCCGTCGGCGCCACCCGCGCCCTGACCGTCGCACAGTCGAGCGCGGTCAACGACCAGTACACCACGTCGCGCAAGCAGGCCACCAACAACCTGTCGATGGAGCTGAACTCCCTCAACAGCGTCGTCACCACGATCCAGAATATCCAGACGCTGGTGGTGCAGGGCGGCAACGGCACCATGAGCGACGCCGACCGCGCCTCCGTGGCATCGTCGCTGCAAGRCGCCTACAACCAGTTGCTGGGCACGGCCAACGCCGACGACGGCAACGGCCAGTTCATGTTCGCGGGCTACCAGTCGTCGACGCCGCCGTTCTCCAAGAACAGCCTCGGCGCGGTGCAATACACGGGCGACACGGGCCAGCAATTGCTGCAGGTCGACGTGTCGCGCCAGATGCCGACCAACGACAACGGCTACGCCATTTTCATGAGCGTGCAGAACACCGCAAGCTATGTGGCCTCCGCGGGCGCGGGCAACACCGGCACGGCCACCTTCAGCGCGGTCACGGTCGCCGACCCGACCAATGCGCTGTACGGCCATGCCCTGTCGATCAATTTCGCCGCCGATCCCACCACCGGCGCGATGCAATACCAGGTGGTCGACAACAGCGCCACCCCGCCGGCCGCGGTCGGCACTCCTGTCGCCTACACCGACGATGCCGGCATCCAGATCGGCGGTCTTTCGCTGTCGATCAAGGGCACGCCCAACAGCGGCGACATCGTCAACCTGCAGCCCGCGCAGCAGGCCGGCACCGATATCTTCGCCAACCTGCAKAGCGTCATCGCCGCGCTGAAAAAGCCCATGGTCACCGATGCGGACCGCGCCTCGCTGACCAACGCGCTGGCGACCGCCAACCGCAAGATGGCCAACTCGCTCGACAACGTCAGCACGGTACAGTCCTCGGCAGGCTCCCGCCTGCAGGAACTCGATGCGCTCAACACCATCGGCTCCAACCGCTCGCTGAACTACACGCAGACCCTGTCCGGCCTGCAGGACCTGGACTACTACTCCGCAATCCCCGAGTATTACCAGCGCCAGACTGCGCTGCAGGCCGCCCAGCAGTCGTTCATGCAGATCCAGGGGATGAATCTGTTCAAGTACTTGTAAGGCGGGGAAGTGCCAGGCTGATATTGGTGTGTGTGCGACGGTAGCAAAGCCTGGAAGCGATGAAACCCGCACCCGCTCGCCCAAACACCTCCTCAGCGAACAACGTGCTGCTCGCCGTAGGTCGACTCCCAGCCGCCACCGAGTACCTTGCATAGCGTAATAAGGTTCGTGGCGGCGGTTGACCTGCTCTGTTCAAGATTGCGCTGCGCTTCGATCAATTGCTTCTGCACGTTCAGGACGTTGAGGTAGTCGATAGCGCCGGCCTTGTACCGTTGCTGCGCGATCGAGAGCGCGCGCTGGTTCAGRCTCACGACCTCGGTCAGCCGGTMGCGCCGCCGCTGTTCGGCATCGTAGGCGAGCAGCGCGTCGTCAACCTCGCGCCAGGCTTAGAGCAGGGTGCGTTTGTAGACGATCGCGGCTTCCTGTTGCTGCGCCTCGCGCAGATGCAGCATCCCCTTGAGCTTGCCGCCCTCGAAGATGGGAAGCGAGATCGACGGTCCGACGACAAACTGGCCCGACGCCCAGTTTGCGAGGTTCGAGAGTTGGAGACTCTGGAACCCGGCACTGCCATTTAGCGTGATGCGCGGATAGAAGTCAGCCTTTGCCATGCCGATCGACGCCGTGGCCGCGTGCAGTTGCGCTTCCGCCCTCCTGATGTCCGGTCTGCGCTGCACGAGTTCCGACGGGAAACCGATGGGCACCTCCTTGGGGAGTTCCGGAATGTCACGCACTTCGCCGAGCGCTTGCCGCAGTGCGCCCGGCTCTTCGGCCAGCAACAGTCCGATCGCATTGATGGTGGCCTCGCGACGCGACTCGAGCGTCGGGATCAGGCTTTCGATCGATGCCACCTGTGCGGAAGCATTGGCCACGTCCAGATCCGTCGTGACGCCTTCACGTGCGCGTACCTGCGTGAGCTTGGTGGTGTCACGGGCGATTTCAAGGTTCTGTCCTGCGATCTGTAGCAGGGACTGCGTGTCGCGCAACTCGATATAGTCTCGCGCGAGTTCGGCGCGGGCAGACAGGAGAACCGCGTTCCGGTCCTCGTACGAGGCCGCCGTCAAAGCGGTCGCCGCTTCGACACCGCGTCGCACGCGGCCCCAGATATCGATCTCCCACGACGCATCGAAGCCGAACTGGTACAGGTCGAATGCGGGCGAACCGCTCGAACCCGGCAATGGCGCTACGCCGAGCGGCGCGTCGCCCGATGCCGATTGTGGCTGACTACCTGTCGGGCTGACCCCAAGCAAGGAGAGGATGCCGTTTGGACTTCCGCGCTCGYGGTGATAGGAGGCGGCGCCGTCCAGTGTCGGATATTCAGCGGCGCCGGCCACCCGTTGCGCGGCCCGGCTTTGCCGCAGCCGCGCCGACGCGGCGGCCACGTCCAGGTTCGCATCGGCCAGTTGCTTTTCGAGCGAGTTCAACAGGGGATCGTCGAGCAGTGTCCACCATTCCGAACTGAACTGGGATTCAACCGCCTTGCTCGATGCTTGCGCAGACTGGGCGCGGTCGAAGACGTCGGGGGTGGCCGCGCCCGGACGTTCGAAGTCCGGCCCGACCGCGCAGCCGGCCATCGCGAGGCACGCMAGTATCGCCAGCACCGAGGCGCGGAAAGAGTATTCATTCGCGTTCATTTTCTGTCTGCTCCCTTGGCCAGCATATCGCCACGGCGGCCAACGGCCACTTCCGTTACGACGGAAAGGCCTACGCTMAATTCCGACGCGGCTTGCTGCCCGCGGTCGATGGTGATCTTGACGGGCACGCGCTGGACGATCTTCGTGAAGTTGCCGGTTGCGTTGTCAGGAGCAATAGGCGCGAAGCTCACTCCGGTCGCCGGGGCAAGGCTATCGATATGACCTTGGATCACGACGCCAGGAAGGCTATCCACCTTGATGCGCACGCTGTGGCCAGGTCGCATATTGGTGATCTGGTTTTCCTGGAAGTTGGCGACGACATAGGCGTCGGAGACCGGGACAATCGCGAGAACCGGCGCGCCGGGCGTCACAAATGCGCCGACCCGCGCCGAGCGCCTGCCAACCTTGCCGTMCACCGGTGCATGGATTTCCGTATAGGACAGATTGAGATTCGCCAATTCCTGAGCTTCGCCAATTCCTGAGC
>NZ_JBFTLQ010000056.1:0-53012 GCF_056396525.1 Cupriavidus sp. 05T41 | reverse complement strand
ACGCGCAACAGCGCCGCGGTGCGGGGGTCGCCCTCGCCGCTGGCCGGCGGCGGCGCCAGGTGCAGTACGCGACCGGCCAGCCCGGCAAGGCGCGCCAGCGTGGCGGGCCGGTCCAGGTCGGCCAGCAGCGGCACGGCGCCGTTGTCGCGCAGCTCACGGCTGCGCGATGGCTGCGAAGTGGTGGCAAAGACGCGCCAGCGCGTCGAAAGAATACGAAGGCAGCGCGTGCCCACGTCCCCGCAGCCTACGATCAGCAGGCGCGGCCGGCCCAGGCGGCGTCGCGACAGATTTTTGCTCATACAGTGATTATGGCTTACCAAGTTACCGTCATGCCCAGCGGGCGCCAGTTCGAAGCAGCCGCTGATGAAACCATCCTCGCGGCGGCCCTGCGCCACAGCATCGGCCTGCCCTACGGCTGCAAGAACGGCGCATGCGGCTCCTGCAAGGGCCGCGTCACCGCCGGCAGCGTTGTCCAGGGCGATCATGCCGCTTCCGCGCTGTCGGCGCAGGAAGAGACGGAGGGCCGTGCGCTGTTCTGCTGCGCCACGGCCAGCTCGGACATCACCATCGAATGCCGCGAGGTGCAGGGCGCGGGCGACATCCCCATCAAGAAGGTGCCGTGCCGCGTGGCGAGCCTGGAGCGCGTGGCCGACGACGTCATTATCGCCCGCCTGCAGCTGCCCGCCACCGAGCGCATGCAGTACCTGGCCGGCCAGTACGTGGAGTTCCTGCTGCGCGACGGCAAGCGCCGCAGCTATTCGATCGCCACGCCGCCGCACCAGGAGGGTCCGATCGAGCTGCACTTCCGCCATATGCCCGGCGGCACGTTCACCGACTACGTGTTCGGCGCCAGGGAAGGCCAGCCGGTCATGAAGGAGCGCGACATCCTGCGCTTCGAAGGCCCGCTCGGCAGCTTCTTCCTGCGCGAAGACTCCGAAAAGCCCATCATCCTGCTGGCTTCGGGCACGGGCTTCGCGCCGATCAAGGCGATCGTCGAGCACGTCGCCTACACCGGCATCACGCGGCCGATGACGCTGTACTGGGGCGGCCGCCGCCCGGCCGACCTGTACATGAACGCGCTGTGCGAACAGTGGGCGCGCGATCTGCCCAACTTCCGCTACGTGCCCGTGATCTCGAACGCGCAGCCCGCCGACGACTGGGACGGCCGCACCGGTTTTGTCCACGAGGCGGTGATGGAAGACCACCCCGACATGGCAGGCTTCGAGGTCTACGCCTGCGGCGCGCCGGTGATGGTCAATGCAGCGCGCAAGGACTTCTCCCTGCGCTGCGACCTGCACGAGGACGCCTTCTTCGCCGACTCGTTCACCTCGGAGGCCGACATGCACCCGGCCCCGGCGGCCTGAGCGCCACCGGACGCAGTCCCAGCGCGACAACAATGCCCGGCCCGTTGAAAATTCGTTTTGACAGCCGGGCGCATGCGCCTTATATTTGCCGCCATGAACTACGCTATGGTCCGACGCAGCTTCCGTACGATGCTCCCCACCGGGGTGCCGCGCGGCTGACCGTCCATCGCTTTTGTTCAGATCGACAAGCCACGGGCAACCCCCGTGGCTTTTTGTTTTTGCGCGCGTTCTTGCGCGTGCCGGTTCCCTCTCCTCTCCCCTGTTTCACGCCGACCCTTGGAGTCCGCCATGGCATTTGCTGAGTATCCCGTCCAATCCCTGATGTACATCACCAACCGGCCCGAACTGGTCTTCACCGAAGGCAAGGGCTCGTGGCTCACGGACCATAACGGCAAGCGATACCTGGACTTCGTGCAAGGCTGGGCGGTCAATTGCCTGGGACACTCAAACCAGGGCATGATCGATGCGCTGGTGGCGCAATCGCAAAAGCTGTTCAACCCGAGCCCGGCGTTCTACAACGAGCCCATGCTCAGGCTGGCCAGGCAGCTCACCGACAGCAGCTGCTTCGACAAGGTCTTCTTCACCAACAGCGGCGCCGAGGCCAACGAAGGCGCGATCAAGCTGGCACGCAAATGGGGCCGCAAGCACAAGGACGGCGCGTACGAGATCATCACCATGGACCACAGCTTCCATGGCCGCACGCTCGCCACCATGAGCGCGTCGGGCAAGGCCGGCTGGGACACCATCTTCGCCCCGCAGGTGCCGGGCTTCCCCAAGGCGGACCTCAACGACCTGGCCTCGGTGGAGAAGCTGATCACCGACAAGACCGTGGGCATCATGCTCGAACCGGTGCAGGGCGAAGGCGGCGTGATCCCCGCCTCGCGCGAATTCATGCAGGGCCTGCGCAAGCTGGCCGACAAGCACAAGCTGCTGTTCATCGTCGATGAAGTGCAGACCGGCTGCGGGCGCTGCGGCCCGATGTTCGCGTACGTGCTGTCGGGCGTGGAGCCGGACATCATGACGCTGGGCAAGGGCATCGGCGGCGGCGTGCCGCTGGCGGCCCTGCTGTGCAAGGCCGAAGTGGCCAGCTTCGAGGCCGGCGACCAGGGCGGCACCTACAATGGCAACCCGGTGATGACCGCGGTCGGCAGCGCCGTGATGGCGCAGTTGAGCGCGCCCGGCTTCCTGCAGAGCGTGCAGGAGAAAGGCGCCTACTTGCGCGAGCAGTTGCTGGCGCTGTCGTCCGAGTTCGGCCTGGGCGGCGAACGCGGCGAAGGCCTGCTGCGCGCGCTGGTGCTGGACAAGGACATCGGCCCGCAGATCGTGGAAGAAGCGCGCGACATGCAGCCGCAAGGCCTGCTGCTGAATTCGCCGCGCCCCAACCTGCTGCGCTTCATGCCCGCGCTGAACGTCACCACCGAAGAGATCGACCAGATGATCGGCATGCTGCGCACGCTGCTCAAGAAGCTGGCCTGAGCCGCGGCTGCGTCGCCGCGCCGGCCGCGGCCGGCGCAGGCCGGCACAGAAAGAAAAAGCCCCGCAGTTCATCGCTGCGGGGCTTTTTCATGGCGCGGCGCGGACGATCACTCGCCCAGGTAAGCCGCCCTCACCTTCGGATCGTCCAGCATCTGCTTGGCGTCGCCGCTCATGGTGACCAGGCCGGACTCCATCACGTAGCCGCGATGCGCGGCCTGCAGCGCCAGGCGCGCGTTCTGCTCGACGAGCAGCACGGTCACGCCCTGCGCCGACACCGCGCGCACGACCTCGAAGATCTTCTCGACCATGATCGGCGAGAGGCCCATCGACGGCTCGTCCAGCAGCAGCAGCTTGGGCTGGCTCATCAGCGCGCGCGCCATCGCCAGCATCTGCTGCTCGCCGCCGGACATGGTGCCGGCGAGCTGGTTGGCGCGCTCCTTCAGGCGCGGGAAGATGCCGAACATGCGGTCGATGTCGGACTTGATGCCGCCCTCGTCGTCACGCGTGTACGCGCCCATCTGCAGGTTCTCGGTGATGGTCATGCGCGCGAACACGCCGCGGCCTTCCGGCACCATCGCCAGCCCCTGCTTGAGCAGCTTGTAGCTGGGCACGCCCTTGATGGACTTGCCCATGTACTCGACATCGCCGCCGGCCCAGCCCTGCAGGCCGGTGATGGCCTTCATGGTGGTGGTCTTGCCGGCGCCGTTGGCGCCGATCAGCGTGACGAGCTCGCCTTCGCGGATCTCGAGGTCGATGCCCTTGACGGCCTGGATGCCGCCGTAGGCCACCTTGAGGCCGGAAATCTTCAGTAGTGTGTCTTTCATCGTCTCGCCCTCAGTGCGCCGCCGTACCGAGGTAAGCCTCGATCACCGCTGGATTGCTCTGGACCTCTTGCGGCAGGCCCTGTGCGATCACCTTGCCGTAGTCGAGCACGGTCAGGCGGTTGCACAGGCCCATCACCAGCTTCACATCGTGCTCGATCAGCAGGATGGTCCTGCCATCCGAGCGGATCTTGTCGAGCAGCCCGCGCAGCTCCACCTTCTCGGTGGCGTTCATGCCGGCCGCCGGCTCGTCGAGCGCGAGCAGCTTGGGTTCGGTGGCGAGGGCGCGTGCGATCTCGAGGCGGCGCTGGTGGCCGTACGAGAGGTTGCGCGCGGTGAAGTTGGCGTACTTGCCGATGCCTACGTACTCGAGCAGGTCGTGCGCCATGTCCTCGATGCCCTCCTCCTCGCGCCGCACCTGCGGCGGACGGAAGATGGCGCCGAACAGGCCGGCCTTGGTGCGCACGTGGCGGCCCACCATGACGTTTTCCAGCGCGGTCATCTCGCCGAACAGGCGGATGTTCTGGAACGTGCGGGCAATGCCCGCCTTGGCCACCTCATGCACGGCGGTGGGCTGGTAGGGCTCGCCACCCAGCGTGAACTCGCCCGAGTCCGGCGTGTAGAGGCCGGTGATCACGTTGAAGAACGTGGTCTTGCCGGCGCCGTTGGGACCGATCAGTCCGTAGATCTCGCCCGGATTGATCTGCAGGCCCACTTCGCACAGGGCCTGAAGCCCGCCGAATCGCTTGTTGACCCCCTGTACCGACAGGAGGAAGTTTCCATTGCTCATCTCATCCTCCTGGTCAGAAACGGCCGACACTGCCCGGACGGCGAACCACCGGGCGGTCTTCCTTGCGCGGCGACGGCCACAGGCCGGCCGGGCGATACAGCATCACGCCCACCAGCGCCAGGCCGAACAGCAACTGGCGCAGCACTTCGGCGTCGACGATGGCGTGGCCGAAGATCAGGCGCTGTACCGGCTCGGCCACGACACGCAGCAGCTCCTGGAAGCCGACCAGCAGGATGCCGCCCAGGATCACGCCCGGGATATGGCCCATGCCGCCCAGCACCACGATGGCGAGGATGTAGATCGACTCCCACAGCACGAACGATTCCGGCGAGACGAAGCCCTGGAACGCGCCGAACACCGCGCCCGACGCGCCGCCGAACGACGCGCCCATGGCAAAGGCCAGCAGCTTGATGTTGCGGGTGTTGATGCCCATCGCCTTGGCGGCGATCTCGTCCTCGCGGATGGCCACGAAGGCGCGGCCGATGCGCGAGTTCTGCAAGCGCAGGCAGATGAACACGATGGCGATCACCAGCACCACCAGCAGGTAGTAGTACATGAACACCGGCGTGAACTTGAGCCCGAAGATCTCGTGCGACTTCGAGAAATCGAAGCCGAAGATATGGACCGGGTCCACCGCGGTGATCCCCTTCGGCCCGTTCGTGATGTTGATCGGGCGATCGAGGTTGTTCATGAAAATGCGGATGATCTCGCCGAAGCCCAGCGTCACGATGGCCAGGTAGTCACCGCGCAGCTTGAGCGTTGGTGCGCCGAGCAGCACGCCGAACGTGGCCGCCACCGCCACGGCGATCGGCAGGACGAACCACATCGACAGGTGCAACCCGTTCGGGAACAGGTTGTGGATCCATTCGAACTGGTTGGCCAGGTGCGGCGAGCCGAGCAGCGCCATCAGGTAGGCACCGACCGCATAGAAGGCGATGTAGCCGAGATCGAGCAGGCCGGCGAAGCCCACCACGATGTTCAGGCCCAGGGCCAGCATGATGTAGATCAGCGCGAAGTCGAGCACGCGCACCCAGTAGTTGCCGCCCAGCGTCTGCACGAGGAACGGCGCGCACAGGGCGATCACCAGGAAGGCAAGCAGCGCGGCCATGGTCTTGGCCGGCGTCTTGGTCAGCGGCGCGGGTTGCGCCGTGGATGGAATCGGGGCATTCATGGATTCTCTCCTCAGGCGCGTTCGGAAACCCGCTCGCCCATGATGCCGGACGGTCGGAAGACAAGGACGATGATCAGCACGATGAAGGCGAACACGTCCTGGTAGTTGGAGCCGAATACTCCGTTGGTGAGGTCGCCGATATAGCCGGCGCCCAGCGCTTCGATCAGGCCCAGCAGCATGCCGCCGACCATGGCGCCGGCGAGGTTGCCGATGCCGCCCAGCACCGCGGCGGTGAACGCCTTCAGGCCCGGGATGAAGCCCATGTAGAAGTGGGCGTTACCGTAGTTGGTGGCCATCATCACGCCGGCCAGCGCGGCCAGCGTGGCGCCGATCATGAAGGTGGCGGAGATCACGAAGTTCGGGTTCACGCCCATCAGGCCCGCCACCTTCTGGTTCTCGGCGGTGGCGCGCATCGCGCGGCCGAGCTTGGTGCGGTTGACCAGGGCCAGCAGGCCGGCCATGACCATCACGGCCATGCCGATGATGACCATTTCCTTGCCCGTGATCGTCGCGCCGGTCGACCCGATATCGATCGGCTCCGACGGCAGCAGTTGCGGGAAGGTGAGCGGGTTGCGCGACCAGATCAGCATGCCCATCGTCTGCAGGATGATGGATACGCCGATGGCGGTGATCAGCGGGGCGAGCCGCGGCGCATTGCGCAACGGCCGGTAGGCAACCCGCTCGATGGTGTACGCGAGCACCGCGCAGACCGGCATGGCGATCAGCGTGGCAATGACGAGGGTGAGCCACTCGGGCAGGCCCGGGGCGATTTTCTGGATGCCGAGAATGGCTGAGAGGGCGGTCAGCGCGCCGATCATCAGGACGTCGCCGTGGGCGAAGTTGATGATCCCGAGAATGCCGTAGACCATGGTGTAGCCAAGTGCAATCAGCGCATAGATGCTGCCGAGCACCAGACCATTCACGATCTGCTGGATAAAGATATCCATGAAAACTCCTTGCTCCGTCCGAAGTCCCGCGGCATGGAGTGGTTGCCGGGCGGACGGTGGTGTGTGAGTGGTTTGGTAGTGTGTTTATGTGCTGGTAAGCGGCCTGCCTAGTTCACCCATGGTAAGGATGCTGTACGTTTGGCGAGGCTAAAAAAACGGCACCGCAAAGTGCTCGCGGTGCCGTTCGGATGGGCCGGTAAGCCCGGATTACATCTTCACGACGTCGAGGACGGTCTTTTTCTTGTCCTTGTACTCGTAAAGGGTGATCGTGCCTTCCTTCATGTCGCCCTTCTCGTCGAAGGCGATGTTGCCGATCAGGCCCTTGTAGTTCGTCTTGGGCACTTCGGCCAGGATGGCAGCCGGTTCGGTCGAGTTGGCGCGCTTCATGGCGTCGACGATGACCATCACGGCGTCATAGGTGAACGGTGCGTAGATCTGCACCGGCGCGTTGAAGCGAGCCTGGTAGCGCTTGTCGAAGTCGGCGCCCTGCTCCATCTTCGACAGAGCCAGACCGGCTTCCGAGCAGATGATGTTGGACACGGCATCGCCAGCCAGTTCGGCCACCTTGTCGGTACACACGCCGTCGCCGCCAACGATCTTGGCGCCGATGCCGAGTTCCTTGGCCTGCTTGGCGAACGGGCCGCCGGTGGCGTCCATGCCGCCGTACATGATCACGTCCGGCTTCTTGCCCTTGATCTTGGTCAGAATGGCCTTGAAGTCGGTGGCCTTGTCGTTGGTGGCTTCACGCGCCACCACGTTCACGCCCGAAGCCTTGGCGGTCTTCTCGAACTCGTCGGCCAGGCCCTTGCCGTAGGCGGTGGCGTCGTCGACGATGGCCACGGTCTTGGCGTGCAGGCTCTTGGTGGCGTAGTTGGCCAGTGCCGGACCTTGCTGGGCGTCGGTCGCGACCACGCGGAACGTGGTCTTGAAGCCTTGCTTGGTGTAGTCGGGGTTGGTCGACGACGGCGAGATCTGGACGATGCCGGCATCGCTGTAGATCTTGGAGGCCGGGATCGATACGCCCGAGTTCAGGTGGCCGACCACGGCCACGACCTTCTCGTCGACCAGCTTCTGCGCCACGGAGGTGCCGGTCTTCGGATCGCCCGCGTCGTCTTCGCCGACCAGTTCGAGCTTGATCTTCTTGCCGTTGATCTCCAGGCCTGCCTTGTTGACTTCTTCGACGGCCAGGCGGGCGCCGTTTTCATTGTCCTTGCCAAGGTGGGCGATACCGCCGGTGAGCGGAGCCGCGTGGCCGATCTTGACTACGGTTTCGCCGGCGCCGGCAGCGGGTGCCGCTGCGGCTGCAGGTGCGGACGCTGCCGCGTCAGCCGGCTTTTCTTCTTTCTTGCCGCAAGCAGTAACCAGCGCCACTGCGGCTGCGATCGGCAGAATCTTGGCAAACGTGATTTGCATGAGTGATCTCCTAGGATTCACATGATCAGGGTAAACCAACGCCCCCCGGACGTTTCCCCTGAACCGCCTTAGTTTAGTTTCAATTTGAAACGCGCGAATTGTATCCCCTTTTTTTGCGGATGCAATATGCGACGCAACAACCTGAATGATTAACCCACGAAATGAGCTAGGGAATTTCCCCAATGCACAGATTGGGGCAATTCCCGCCTACTTGTGGGCTAGCCTTCGTAACTAACAAGATTCGTGCCCGCCTTTGCCCGCACATGGCTTTTGCAGCGTTTGCATCACTCCCGGGCCAGCCGTATTAAATAGGCGTTTCATTTAATATGAGCCCGCCTCTGCCTCTCCTAATAGAAGACGCTATTTGTCCGGCACCATAATAGGGAAACTCCTAATTCTAGGGAATTCCCTAATTTGTCTTATAGTTCAGACAAGCATAAGAAAACGACGCACCGCGATTGTGCATTATTGCGTGTTGGACGGCGATATACCCGTGCAATATATCGGTGCACTTCGGCACTGGGGCCGCGCATTGGCATGAGGCAAGGCGGATGGCCCGCGCGCACGGCGTCTGCGCCGCCGACGGAATGCGGCACGGCGTCACGCATGCAGCGCAGCGGAGGAAACCAGCGAGGGAAACGGAAGAGACTCAAGGGGGCGCGCGGCGCGTTGCGCCGGCGCGCTGGCATGGCCCGGAGCGGGCCATGCCAGCGATCGCGGCAGCGATCAGGCCGGCGTGACCAGGCCGCGCGGCAGGGGGAACGACATCTTTTCCTCGATGCCGTCGAGCGCGCGCACATTGCGCACGCCAAGCAGGCGCAGGCGTTCGACGATGGACTGCGCCAGCGCTTCGGGCGCCGACGCGCCGGCGGTCAGGCCGATGCGGCGCTTGCCTTCCACCCATTCCGGCTGGAGCTGGTCGGGTGAATCGATCATGTAGGCCGGCACGCCCAGGCGCTCGGCCAGTTCGCGCAGGCGGTTGGAGTTCGAGCTGTTGGGGCTGCCCACCACGATCACGACCTCGACCTGCGGCGCCATGAACTTCACCGCGTCCTGGCGATTCTGCGTGGCATAGCAGATATCCTGCTTCTTGGGCTCGCGGATCTGCGGGAAACGCGCCTTGAGCGCGGCGACGATCTCCACCGTCTCGTCCACCGACAGCGTGGTCTGGGTCACGAAGGCCAGGCGATCCGGATTGGACACCTCCAGCCTGGCCACATCGGCGGCGGACTCGACCAGCAGCATGCCGCCTTCGGTCTGGCCCATGGTGCCCTCGACCTCGGGGTGACCGGCGTGGCCGATCATGATGATCTCGCAACCCTCGGCGCGCATCTTGCCCACTTCGACGTGCACCTTGGTCACCAGCGGACAGGTGGCGTCGAACACGTTGAGGCCGCGCACGGTCGCATCGGCACGCACTTCCTTGGACACGCCGTGCGCGCTGAAGATGACGGTGGAGCCGGACGGCACTTCCTCGAGTTCCTGTACGAAGATCGCACCCTTGCGGCGCAGGTCCTCCACCACATAGGCATTGTGGACAATCTCGTGGCGCACGTAGATCGGTGCGCCGTAGCGGGCAAGGGCACGCTCGACGATCTCGATGGCGCGATCCACGCCGGCGCAGAAGCCGCGGGGCTGCGCCATCAGGATCTCGGCATCGGCGGCTGTGGTGAGTTCGGACATGCAGGAATTCAGTTCAATGCGGCCGGCGCTGGGCCGGCCTGGTTCAGCATCAGAGAATGCCGATCAGCTGGACGTCGAACAAGATAGTCTGTCCGGCGAGCGGGTGGTTGAAATCGAACAGGGCCGAGGTCTCGCCGATTTCCTTGAGCACCCCGGCGTACTTGCCGCCGCCGGGCGCGTTGAACTCGACCAGGTCGCCCGGGGTGTAGTCCTCTTCAAACGAACTGTTTTCACGCAGCGTGTTCAGCGAGACCCGTTGCAGCAGCTCCGGGTTGCGCGGGCCGAACGCGTGCTCGGGCGCCAGGCGGTAAGTCATGCGCTCGCCCTCGGGCATGCCCAGCAGGGCTTGCTCCAGGGTGGGCGCGAACTGCCCCTGGCCCAGCAGCAGCGTTGCGGGCTTCTCTTCGAACGTGCTGACGATTTCCGTGCCGTTCTCGAGGGAAATGCTGTAGTGCAGGGTCAGGAAGGAGTCCGGCTGCACGGTCTTGCGACCGTCAGCGGCGCCGTCCTGCGGCCCTGACGCAAAAGTTTGCAAATTCATGGGTGCTCAACCTGTCGACAACCCGTATTGTAAGCGACTCGACCGCGCGCCGCCTTGTCTGCGCCCGGCGTGCACCGCCATGCAGTTCCATTCTCACGGGGGGATCGTGTCATGCGCATTACGGACTGGCCCAGCAGCGAACGCCCGCGCGAAAAACTGCTGCGCGACGGTGCCACGGCGCTTTCGGACGCCGAACTGCTCGCCGTCTTCCTGCGCGTGGGCGTGGCCGGCAAGAGCGCGGTCGACCTGGCGCGGGAGCTGCTGAACGACTTCGGCACGCTGAGCGGCCTTTTTTCCGCCGGGACCGACGAATTCGCCCGGATCAAGGGCATGGGCGCGGCCAAGTATGCCCAGTTGCAGGCCGCCCAGGAGCTCACCCGGCGCGCCCTGGCCGAGCGGCTTGCCCTGCCGGGCGGCCTCGATTCACCGGCGGCGGTGCGCGACTACCTGCGCCTGACGCTGGCGGCACACCCGCATGAGGTCTTCATGTGCCTGTTCCTCGATGCGCGCAACCGGCTGCTGGCCAGCGAAGAGCTGTTCCGCGGCAGCCTGACGCAGACCAGTGTCTATCCGCGTGAGGTGGCGCGCCAGGCTTTGCTGCATAATGCGGCCTCCGTGATCGTCGCGCACAACCATCCGTCGGGCAATGCACTGCCGAGTGGGGCCGATCTGGCCATGACCCGCTCGCTCACACGCTCGCTGGCCCTGATCGACGTGAAGGTGCTCGACCACTTCATCGTGGCGGGCACCACCATCCACTCGTTCGCGGAACATGGCGAACTCTGATGGTGATGGGCCATATGCGCCGGCTGATTGTGCAGCAGACGCCACCAATGTGGCATCTGTGCACGGTAAACCACGGAAGGCATTGATCGGTTGAGGTTTTCCGGTCTATAATGCTCGTTTTGCTGAAGTCTTAACCGCTGCAGTCCGGGCCGCGCGCCTTTTGTTGATCTGTTGCGAACATTGTCCACGAATAGAAGAGTTAGGAGTGCTTCATGGCACGCGTCTGTCAAGTGACCGGGAAAGCGCCGATGGTCGGCAACAACGTTTCCCACGCAAACAACAAGACCAAGCGCCGTTTTCTGCCCAACCTGCAGAATCGTCGTTTCTTTGTTGAATCGGAAAACCGCTGGGTGAGCCTGCGCGTCTCGAACGCCGGCCTGCGCCTGATCGACAAGAAAGGCATCGACTCCGTGCTCGCCGACCTGCGCGCACGCGGCGAAGTCTAATTAGGAGTACATCATGGCCAGCAAAGGCGGACGCGATAAGATCAAGTTGGAGTCGACTGCAGGTACGGGTCACTTCTACACGACCACCAAGAACAAGCGCACCATGCCGGAAAAGATGGAGATCATGAAGTTCGATCCCGTCGCCCGCAAGCATGTGTCGTACAAGGAAACCAAGATCAAGTAATTGATCCTGGCTTTCCGCATGCCGATTCGCGCGGCATGTCTGTAAAAACCCCGCATCTGCGGGGTTTTTGCTTTTTCGGGCCTGCAATGGCCGTCAATCGCGGGGATGCCCGCGGTGCCCCACGCAAAGTCGCGGCGGGTGTACACTTTCCAGCTTTCCTGCCTCCCGACCGCGTTTCGCGCGCGCGTCTCTCGCATCATGAACTTCGATGTCGCCATTGTCGGCAGCGGACTGGCCGGTCTGACGGTCGCGCTGCAACTGGCCGACACCCATCGGGTTGTCATTATCTGCAAACGCGCCATGACGCAGGGCGCCAGCGACTGGGCCCAGGGCGGCATCGCGGCCGTGCTGGATTCCGGCGACAGTCATGACGAGCACACCCAGGACACGCTGGTGGCCGGTGCCGGGCTGTGCGATGACGGTGCCACGCGCTTCATCGTGGAGCATGGGCGCGAGGCGATCCAGTGGCTGATCGACCGTGGCGTGCCGTTCACGCGCGACGACCAGGCCGAACTGGGTTTCCACCTGACGCGCGAAGGCGGCCACAGCCGCCGCCGCATCATCCACGCGGCGGACGCTACCGGGCACGCGGTGGTGACCACGCTCACCGAGCAGGCGCGCCGGCACCCGAACATCACCGTGATCGAGGATCACTTCGCGGTAGACCTGATCACTTCGCGCAAGCTCGGCATGCCGGGCAATCGCTGCTACGGCCTCTACGTGCTGGACGATGCCAGCGGTGAAGTGCGCACCATCACCGCCACCCACACGGTGCTGGCCACCGGCGGCGCGGGCAAGGTCTATCTCTACACCACCAATCCCGACACGGCCACCGGCGACGGCATCGCGATGGCATGGCGGGCGGGCTGCCGGGTCTCGAACATGGAGTTCATCCAGTTCCACCCGACCTGCCTCTATCACCCTTACGCCAAGTCCTTCCTGATCTCGGAAGCGGTGCGCGGCGAAGGCGGCCTGCTGAAGCTGCCCGACGGCACGCGCTTCATGCCCGAGCATGACGAGCGCGCCGAACTGGCTCCGCGCGACGTGGTGGCGCGCGCGATCGACTTCGAAATGAAGAAGCGCGGCCTGGACTATGTGCACCTCGACATCAGCCACCAGCCTGAGTCCTTCCTGCGCGAGCACTTTCCCACCATCCACGCGCGCTGCCTGGAACTGGGCATCGACATCACGCGCGAGCCGATCCCGGTGGTGCCTGCTGCGCACTACACCTGCGGCGGCGTGGTGACCGACACCACCGGCCGCACTGACCTGACCAACCTGTATGCCGTGGGCGAGACCGGCTGCACCGGCTTGCACGGCGCGAACCGCTTGGCTTCGAACTCACTGCTGGAATGCATGGTGATCGGGCGCGCCGCGGCCCTCGATATCGCCTCGCAGGACAAGGCCGGCCAGCCGGACATTGCCCTGCCGAAGTGGGATGAGAGCCGCGTGGCGGATGCCGACGAGGAAGTCGTGGTGTCGCACAATTGGGACGAACTGCGCCGCATGATGTGGAACTACGTCGGCATCGTGCGCACCAGCAAGCGGCTCGAACGCGCGCAGCATCGCATCAGCCTGCTGCGCGAGGAAATCGCCGAGTACTACGCCAATTTCCGCGTGACGCGCGACCTGCTGGAACTGCGCAACCTGGTCGAGGTGGCATCGCTGATCGTCGATAGCGCCTATTCGCGCCACGAGAGCCGCGGCCTGCACTACAGCCGGGATTATCCGGAGACCTTGCCCAAGGCGCTGCCGACGGTCATGCAGCCGGAATTCAAGCGGGAGCGAGGGAAGTAGGAAAGCGTTGCGTCCGGCAGCGAAGCTGCCGAACTAAGCCCCGCCAGGCCACCCTTCCCCCGCCCTCTTCCTCGAAGGCAGAGGATGGAAGCGAAGCGTGGCCGGCCGCGCTCAGGCCAGGATCCGCAGCGAGTAGTCCGTCGCCCGCACATCCTTTGTCAGCGCACCGACCGAGATCCGGTCCACGCCGGTTTCGGCAAAAACGCGGATGGTGTCGGCATTGACCCCGCCCGAGACTTCCAGCAGCGCACGTCCATCATTGATGCGCACGGCGTCATGCATCATCGCCACGGTGAAGTTGTCGATCAGGATCGACTTT
The DNA here is from genome assembly GCF_056396525.1 of Cupriavidus sp. 05T41. Lineage (NCBI taxonomy): Bacteria > Pseudomonadati > Pseudomonadota > Betaproteobacteria > Burkholderiales > Burkholderiaceae > Cupriavidus > Cupriavidus sp. 05T41. The sequence goes on along the minus strand of NZ_JBFTLQ010000056.1, from coordinate 39,274 downwards.
GCACCGGCGGCCAGCGCTTCCTCCAGCTCCGCCAGGGTTTCCACTTCCACCTGCACCGACACGCCGGCCTGGAGCGCCAGCGCCGCCTGCATCGCCGCGGTGATGCTGCCGGCGGCGGCAATGTGGTTCTCCTTGATCAGGATGCCGTCGTACAGTGCCAGCCGCTGGTTTTCGCCGCCGCCCATGCGCACCGCGTACTTCTGCGCCAGGCGCAGGCCGGGCAGCGTCTTGCGCGTGTCGAGCACGCGCGCGCGGGTGCCCTCGATGATATCGGCGTAACGCCGCGTGGCGGTGGCCACGCCGGACAGCAACTGCAGGAAATTCAGCGACGGGCGTTCGGCGGTCAGCAACGAACGCGCCGGGCCCGCAATCTCGCACACCACGGAATCGGCCGCCATGCGCGCACCTTCTGCCTGCAGCCAGTGCACCTCGAGCGCCGGATCGATGGCGCTCATGCACGCCTCGAACCAGGCCTGGCCGCACAGCACAGCCTGCTCGCGCACGATCACGCGCGCGTGCGCGGGCTTGCCCTCGGGCACCAGCAGGCCAGTCAGGTCGCCGCTGCCGACGTCCTCGTCAATGGCGGCGCGCACATTGGCCTGCAGCGCCTCGACGAGCGCCGGACCGAAGCTATCGAAGACGCGGTTGGCGTTCATGCTGCTCGTATTGTTCGTTTTGCTTGCGTCGCTCATGCCGGACCGATTCCCTTGAACAATGCCTGCTCGGCGGCGAGATCCGCGCGCGGGCGCACATTGGCCTTCTGCTGGGCGGCGAAGTCGAGCATGCGGTCGATGCAGGTCACCGCCTGCCGGCCGATCGATGCATCGACGTGAATTTCGTTGTGGCCGTGCTCGAGCACCTCGGCCAGGTTGGTCAACGCGTTCATGGCCATCCACGGGCAGTGCGCGCAACTCTTGCAGGTGGCGCTGTTGCCGGCGGTGGGCGCTTCGATGAAATGCTTGCCCGGCGCTGCCATGCGCATCTTGTGCAGGATGCCGTTGTCGGTGGCGACGATGAACTCGGTGGCGTCCAGTTCCCGCGCGGCCGCGATCAGCTGCGAAGTGGAGCCGACGACATCGGCCTGCTCCACCACGTTTGCCGGCGATTCCGGGTGCACCAGGATCTTGGCCTTGGGGAATTCGCGGCGCAGCAGGTCCAGCTCGATGCCCTTGAATTCGTCATGCACCAGGCAGGAGCCCTGCCACAGCAGCATGTCGGCGCCGGTCTGCTTCTGGATATAGCTGCCGAGGTGCTTGTCCGGCGCCCACAGGATCTTCTCGCCGCGCGCGTGCAGGTGCTCGACGATCTTCAGGCCGATGCTGGACGTCACCATCCAGTCCGCGCGCGCCTTCACGGCGGCGCTGGTATTGGCGTAGACCACCACGGTACGGTCGGGGTGCGCGTCGCAGAACGCCGCGAACTCGTCGGCCGGGCAACCCAGGTCCAGCGAGCAGGTCGCGTCCAGGTCCGGCATCAGCACGGTCTTTTCCGGGCTCAGGATCTTGGCGGTCTCGCCCATGAAGCGCACGCCCGCCACCACCAGCGTCTTGGCCGGATGGTCGCGGCCGAAGCGCGCCATTTCGAGCGAATCCGACACGCAGCCGCCGGTTTCCTCCGCCAGGTCCTGCAGGTCGGCATCGACGTAATAGTGCGCGACCAGGACAGCGTTGCGCGCCTTGAGCAGCTCCCTGATGCGCGTCTTGAGCGCAGTGCGCTCGCCGCTGGAGAGCACTGGCGGTACTTTCGCCCAGGCATGGGCGACGCAGCTGGCGCCGTCGGGGGACTCCGTCGAAATATTCGGTTTCTCGAACTCGACGGTCTTTATCGTTTGGGGGGTCATCTCCGATACTCCTCTTGGCCGCCGCGCATCATGCCGCCGGCCTGTACATGGGGGAGTTTAACTAAAACAAAAGCCCCGCCATGGGCGGGGCTTTTGGGCGCGGTGCTTTGTAGCAGCCACGCCGGCTCGGGCTTCAGGCCACGACAGCCATCATGCGTAGCGGCGCAGGCGCAGCGAAAAGTCATGCAGGGCCTGGATGCCGCTTGCCTCGGCGCGATGGCACCAGGCTTGCAGCTGCTGCAGAAGCTGTTCGCGCGTCAGGTTGGAACGGCCCCAGATCGCGGCCAGTTCGCGGCGCATTTCCACGAAGGTGTGCAGCGACTTGTTCTGCTCCACGATGCTGGCCAGCTGCTTGCGCTGCGGATCGGCCAGCTTGGCTTCCTCGCGGTGGAACCACTTGCGCGCCGGCTTGAAGCTGCTGTATTCCGCCACGCGGGCTTCCTTCAGCTTTTCCAGTTCCTGCTTGTAGGCGCTCTTGACGGCCTTGGCGTAGCGCGCCATCACGTCGTAGCGGTTGGCGATGATGGCTTCCAGCGTGTTGTGGTCCACCGGGCGGGCATCCACCAGGCGTGCCTTGGGCGGGGTCTTCTTGACCTTGGCCAGGCCGACCGCCTGCATCGCGCGGATATAACCCCAGCCGATATCGAACTCGTACCACTTGACCGAGAACTTGGCCGAGGTCGGGTAGGTGTGGTGGTTGTTGTGCAGTTCTTCGCCGCCGATGATGATGCCCCAGAACGAGACATTGGTCGAAGCGTCCTCGCAATCGTAATTGCGATAGCCCCACCAGTGGCCAAGACCATTGATGATGCCGGCGGCATGGATCGGGATCCACAGCATCTGCACGGCCCACACGGTCAGGCCGATCACGCCGAACAGCGCCACGTCGATGATCAGCATCAGGCCCACGCCTTGCCAGCCGAAGCGCGAGTACACATTGCGCTCGACCCAGTCGTTGGGCGTGCCGTGACCGAACTTGGCGACGGTTTCCTTGTTCTTGGACTCGGCGCGATAGAGTTCCGCGCCTTCCAGCAGCACCTTGCGGATGCCGCGGGTCTGCGGGCTGTGCGGATCGTCCTCGGTCTCGCACTTGGCGTGGTGCTTGCGGTGGATGGCGGTCCACTCCTTGGTGACCATCCCGGTGGTCAGCCACAGCCAGAAGCGGAAGAAATGCGAAGCAATCGGGTGCAGATCCAGCGACCGGTGCGCCATGCAGCGGTGCAGGTAGATGGTGACGCCCGCGATGGTGATGTGCGTCACCACCAGGGTGTAGATCACGATCTCCCACCAGGACCAGTTGGCAAGGCCGTTCGAGGCCCAGTCAAGAATAGTGTCGAACAAACTGTTCTCCGTCGGTTAAACAGGTGCATTCATCGCGGCACGACACGGCGGGCCGCAAACAGGGTGCAGAAAAAGGACTGCAAACTCAGTGATTGCGTCGTATGGCGTCTGCCTGAAACCCCGGCACTCGCCGGAGCCCCCATGGCATGCGCGTCTGGCGCCGTGGGCAGATGCTGCCTCCCGGCGGGACTGGCACGAGCCGCTGCAATCTGGCGGCTGTCTGGTGTGGGGGCGGGAGGTCGAAAACTCGGAACCCGCAACTACTATGATTCTACCGGAACGCCAACAAGGGAACATCCGTTTTTCCCCGAGTTTGATGTCAAGCAACACATAACGTTCCGCAAGGTGCCCCAAACGCCCCGCGAAAGTTCAGTTCGCACTGCCCACCACAACCCCGGGAGACGCCGAAAGCGTCTTGTTTGCGACTTTTTCCGGTTCATTGCCGTCAACCGCTGCCTCGCGCCCAAGGACGCGCACCTCGCGCTGGGGGTAGGGGATCGAGATCCCATGTTCCCGGAATTTGCGCCAAATTGCCCGGTTCATCGCTGACTGGACCCCCAGCTTGCCGTTCTGCGGATCGGCAATATAGCCTGCCAGCTCGTATTCGATGCCATTGTCGGCGAACAGCACCAGAAACGCCGAGGGCGCCGGTTCGGCCAGCAGGCGGGGAATTCCCTGGGCGGCTTCCACCAGCAGGGCGAGCACCGTCTCCGGATCGGCGGCGTAATCAGCCTGCACACGTGTCGCCACGCGCACATTGGTGTTGGAGAACGAATGGTTCTGGACCGCCTGCGCCACCAGTTGTTCGTTCGGCACCAGGGTTTCGCCGTCACCGTTGCGGACCACGGTGTAGCGCGTGCGGATCTGCGAGACCGTGCCGCTGAATTTATCCACCGTGATCTGGTCGCCGAGCTTGACCGAGTGATCCAGGAGGATGATGAATCCCGAGATGTAATTGCTGGCGATCTTCTGCAAGCCCAGGCCCAGGCCCACGCCGAGCGCGCCGCCGAATACCGACAGCACGGTGAGGTCGATACCGACCAGCGAAAGGCTCAGCAGCAGCGAGACCAGCAGGAGCAAGGCCTTGGAAAGTCGCGTCAGAACCACTTTCAGGTTGCTGTCCAGCCCACGGGACCGCATCAGGCGCTCTTCGAGCCACGAGCCGAACCACATCGCCACCAGCACGGTGAGCAGGATCCACACCACCGCCACCAGCGTGTCGGCCAGGTTGATCTTCTGCTTGCCGCCGACGGAGAAGCGGATGGATTCCATCCAGCCGACCACCTCCCACAGCACACCAAGCACATAGAGCGCCATGGCCACCCATACCAGCGTGGTCAGCACCTTTTCCACCAGCAGCAGCATGCCGTGCAGCTGGCCATTGCCGGACAGCACGCGCCGCAGGATATAGAAGGCGAAATACAGGAAGGTGATGCCGAACAGCGGCACCAGCGCCAGCCGCAGCACGCTGGCCGACATCAGTTGCTCCAGCCCGAAGCGCGCGGCCATCACCAGAAGCCAGCCGAACAGCGGGAACATGGCGCGCTCGAGGCTCGAGGCGGCGAAACGCAAGGCAAAGCTGGAGCCGTCGTAGCGGGCTTCCAGCCGCTTCACCACCAGCCGCGCCAGCGGCCAGGCCACGGCGAGGCAGCCGGCCAGCACCACCAGTTGCCAGATGAAGCCGGGGCCGCCGGCATCGCGGATGAGGTCGTCGAGCATCCGGCCAAAAGCCGGATGCGCCACATGGAGTTCGTTCAAGGGATTCGGATTCATGCTCAGGCGTGGCTGGCCGGGCACGCGGATGCAATCGGCGCGGGCCGGCGGGCAGGCAAGGCGCCTGGCGCCCTGCCCGTCGGAAACCAGCCATTCTAGCCGCCCGCGGCCTGCACGCGCCGTGCTGCGGGGTCGGGACCCTCAGCCGCACCGTCCCCGGCAGCCCGGCTCGCGGCGCCACGGTTCGGCCGCGCGCTGCAGCCGCGCCGGCAAGTCCGAGCCCGGATGAAAGGGGCCGCACAGCAGACTGACGCAATAGTCGATCACGCGCGCGCGCCCCGGCGGATTCAGCATGCCATGGTCAAGGCCTTCGACGGTCTCGATCTGCAGTTGCGCGAACCCGGCCAGGCCTTCCAGCTTCGGCCCGAAAAAACGGGCCAGCTCGAATGGCCCGGGATCCGCCGGGCCGAACAGCAGGCGCAGGACCGTGCCGCGCGCATCGAGCGCGCGCAGCAGGGCCTCGATCTCCTGCTGCTCCGGCGGCGCCGGCCTGGGCAAGACCGTGGCGGCGTCGAAGCCGGCCCCGCCCTCTTGCTCCGTGGGCGCGCTGCGGCCATGGATCAGCCAGCGTGGCCGGGTAAAGGTCTCCCTGCGCAGCAGGCGCTGCAGGTTCACCAGGACGGCCCCCACCACGCCGGGATGGGCCGCGGCTGCATGCAGGCTGACATTCGCACCGTAGCTCACGCCGAACGTCACGATTTCCCGGTGCCCGTGGGCCTGCAGCCAGTCGCAGGCGGTCACCGCATCGAGATAGCCATCCGGATCGGCAGGTACGGCCGGCACCGCCTGCGCGCCGACCGATGCATCGCCGATGCCACGCACATCGATGCGGAACGAGGCAATGCCGTGCGCGGCAAGTTGCCGCGCCAGCATGACGCTGCCGCGACCGGCGCCCACATGGTGCGTGCCTCCCGAATTGTTGATCAGCACGGCCGGCCGCTCGAGCCGCTGGGCGCGCGGCTCGCACAGCATGCCGAACAGGCCCTGGCCAAAGCGGACCGGCGTTTCCACCCAGTCGCCCGCGCGCAGGCAGGGTTCCACTGCGGCCACGGCAAGGCGTGCCGCCGCCGCGCGATGCCCTTGCCCGACGCTACCGCCGGCCGGCGCCAGGGCAGCGAACCAGTCTGAGACGGCCGCGAAGGTCGCGTCGGGTGGCGTGCAGTACAGCGGATCCTGCAGCCAGCCGACCACTTCGGGAAACGGCGCCGTGCGGACCCGCGCGCCCAGCGCGGCATAGTGCCGCGCCAGCGGTTCGCCCTGCGCCGCACCGGCAATGAAAACATGCGGCGCCGGCGCGCGCCCGGCCTCCAGCAGATCAATCCGCGCGAACGCGTCGATGGCAGCCGCCGGGAAATGAATGCCAAGGATGTCCGTGCCGTCCTGCCGGTGCCCCGGCGCCGTCTGCTCCACCGCGCGCCCGGCCAGCGAGCGCCAGGTCTGCGCGATCATCTTCATCTCGCGCACCAGCATGCGCCCCTGCGCCACGGGCGCGAGCAGCGCCAGCCCGGCGACGTCGAGCCCGCCCGCGCGACGCGCGGCCGCCAGCGCGGCCAGCGATGCCCCGCCACGCACGCCGAGCAGTACGATCTCGCGCGCGCCGGACAAGCGCAGCAGCAGCTTGCCTGCCCCGCCGATCGACGCCACGCACGAATCGACGCAGGACGGCGGCGCTTCATCGCCGGCATCGCATTCGCCCGAATCCCCGGTCCCGGGATAGTCGAACCGCAGCACCGGCACGCCCTGCGCCGCCAGCTGCTCGGCCAGGCGTGCCAGGCCGGCATGGGTCCACAAGGCCTCGTGGCCGATCGCGTTGCACACCAGCAGCGCGCGCGGACCGCGCGCGGCGTGATACCAGCCGAAACATCCGTTGAAATGCAAAGGCGTCATGGACGAACTCCGTGCGCGCCGGGGGCCCGCGGGTACGACGGGAACATGCGGATATCAGAGCGCAAGGGCGTCATTGCGGCGGCGCTCGTTCCCCCCTTCTTTGCCACCAGCCAGGCGCTCGTACCGGGCCAGCAACAGGGCGCGATCGATCTTGCCGTTCACGTTGACCGGAAAGTCGTCGAGACACACGATGCGGTCGGGCCGTGCATAGACCGGCAGGCTTTGCTTGCAGGCGTGGCGGATACGCGCCGTGCGCGCGCCCCTTGCCCCCTGGGCCTCGGCAGCGGGCGCCAGCACGAATGCCACCAGGCCAACCGGCTTGCCGGCCTCGTCCAGCGGCCACGCCAGCACCGCACACTGGGCGCTGCCGCTGGCGGCCTGCACGACCTGTTCGATCTCCTGCAGTTCGATGCGATTGCCACGGATCTTGACCTGCGTATCGATGCGCCCGTGGTAAAGCAGGCCATCGGGCGACGCGCTCACGGCATCGCCGGTGCGGTACCAGCGGCGATAGCTGCGCCCGGGATAGGCGCGCGCAAAGAAGCGCGTGTCGTCGAGCGGGTTGTCCGACAGGTAGCCGCTCGCCAGTTGCAGGCCGCCGACCAGCAGTTCACCTCGCGCGCCCGCTGGCACCGGCACGAGATACTTGTCGGCCACCACGACCTCGATGCCCGGGTAGGGCTGGCCCAGCGGCACCGCGGGGCGCGATGCATCCGCGAGAAATGCCGGCGTCAGCTCGAAGGTCAGCACGATGACCGTCGTTTCCGTGGGGCCGTAGCCATTGACGATGCGCGTGTTCGGCGCTGCCTGCGACCATGCCTGGGCAAGCGTCTTGGGCAGCGCCTCGCCGCCCATCAAGGTCATCTTCACGCTTGGAAAGGCACCCGGCGCCAGCTTGCGGAACTGCTGCAGCAAAGCCAGGACGGAGGGCACGCTGGCCCAGTGGGTGATCTGGTGCTCGCGGATGAAGCCCGCCAGGTAGAGCGGATCCTGCAGCGCCGGCACATAGAGGCAGCCGCCGGTGGCCCAGCACACATGCACGTCGTGCACGGAAAAATCGAAGGTGAGATCGGCGAACTGGCTGAAGCGGCCGCCGGGCTCGCAAGGATAGCGCTGCATGTGCGCGCTGACGTAAGCCACTGCGCTGCCGTGCGGGATCATGACCCCCTTGGGCGGCCCGCTGGTGCCCGAGGTGAAGATCAGGTAGGCCAGGTCATCCTGCGCGACGAGGGCCGGCCAGGGCGGCGGATCGTGAACGAATGGCGCGGACGGGGTCGGCGCATGTTGTGGGTCGCCGCCCGGAGAATCCCACGCTTGCGCATCGAGCATGACGATGCGCAGGTCCGGCGGCAGCAGCGGCATGAGCGCGGCCAGTTGCGGCGCGCAGACATGGTCGACCAGCATGACGCGCGCACCGGAGCGCGCCACGATGGCCGCGTTGCGCGCAGCGGGAAAGCGCGGGTGGATCGGCACGTAGGCCATGCCGGCGGCCAGCACGCCGAGCAGGCCGGCGTAGGCGCACGCGCTGCGATGCGCGAAAAGGATGCAGTTGCGGTTCGCGCCGCCGGCAAACGGGGTCAGCGCGGCGCTGACGCCTTGCGCACGGGCGCGGACTTCCTCGTAGGTGTAATAGCGCCCCTCGACCCACAATGCATGATCAGCCGGGCTCTGCGCGGCCGAATTGAAGAAAAATGCGTGCAGCATCCTGCCTGCCTCCCACCCCTGGGTACCGGCCCGGGAAGACGCCGGCACGACTGCTTCCCCACTGAAATGGCACCGGCTCGCAGGGCCGTGCTCTATCGCCCGCCATTGCTTTCACGGCGCCGCGCTGTCCTGCCAAGGTATGCCGCTTCGCAATTCAAAACAAGCTGCGATGCTTTCAATGTATTGAACCTATACCTACAAGGGGGTAGTCCGAATGGCGGATAGGCGTGTGGCCAATCGCACGCTGGGGCCAAAACGCCGCAGCGTCATATGCCGTGGCGCGGCGGCGCACGCCGCGGCCCGCGGCTCGTTTCGCCATTGTCACGCGAGGCGCGGCCCGTAAGCGGCCGCCGGCACCGGGCGATGGTGGCAGGACGACTGCGCGATGGGCACGCCGGCCCTTCCGCCAGACGGCTTAGTCCACCGAAACAGGCAGTGCGCACAGACATTCGCCAGCCGATTGTGACGTGCCCGACAGTTCAGATCACGCCCTGCCCGCGCAGCGTCCGCAAGGACTCCTGCGTCAGCCCGAGCGCGCCATAGATATCCGCGTTGTGCTCGCCGACTCCGGGGCCGCTGCGCGGCGCAGGCGCGTCGTGTCCGGAAAAGCGCGGCACCACGCAGGGCGCCGGCACGGTGCCGAGGTCGGGATCGGGCAGGCGCACGACGGCCCCGCGCGCCTGGAAGTGGGGGTCGTCCAGGATATCGGCGATGGTGAAGATCTTGCTGAACGGAACCTCGTGCGCCGCCAGCGTGGCGGCGGCGTCCGCATAGGCATGCGCGGCGAACCAGGTGGCGATCTCTGCGTCGAGCGCATCGATATGGCGCACGCGCGAAGGATTGCTGGCGTAGCGCGCGTCCTGCGCCATCGCCGGCTGCCCGAGCGCGGCGCACAGGCGCCGGAAGATCGGGTCGGACGACGCCACCAGCGCTTGCCGCGGTTGGTGATCTTCCAGTAGAGCGACAGATCGCCCTTGACCGGCGCCAGCCCGCGCAGCGGGTCCGAGCCGTCGGGCAGCTCCAGCTTGACCACGTCGGCGCCCATGTCGGCGCACAGCGTGCTTGCGAACGGCGCGGCCACCACGGTGGCCATGTCGAGGATGCGGATGCCGGCCAGCGGGCCGGCGCGGCGGGAAGGCTGTTGAGCGCTGTCTTGTGTCATGTCTTTCTCAGGGTTGCCCGCAGGCCCGGGCAGCGCGGCAGGCGCGGCGGCGCAAGAGGTGGCGGCAGAGGTGGCGGCATGCATCGTGACGGCCCTCAATCCAGCGTGGTGCCGGTCGACTTGACCAACGCGGCCCACCAGCGCGAATCGTTGCGGATCTGCGCGGCGAACTGTTCCGGCGTGTTGCCGACCGGCTCGGCGCCGAGATCGGCAAGGCGCTTGCGCATGGCCTGCGACGCCAGGATCTTCACGCTCGCCTGGTTCAGCCTTGCGATCACCGCCGGTGGCGTGCCGGCCGGTGCCATCAGGCCCTTCCATGCGGTCACCACGAAGCCCTTGACGCCGGCTTGCTCGGCGGTCGGCACGTCCGGCAGCGCGCTTGCGCGCTGCTCGCTCGCCACCGCCAGCGCGCGCAGCTTGCCGGATTGCATATGCGGCATCAGCGCGGGCATGTTGTCGATCATGAGGTTGATGTGGCCGGCGATGAGGTCGGCCACCGCCGGGCCGCTGCCCTTGTAGGGCACGTGCTGGAGCTTGAGGCCGGTGAGCTGGTTGAACAGCTCGCCGCCGAGCTGGGCCGGCGAGCCATTGCCGGGCGAGCCGAAACTGAGCTGCGCGGGATGCGCCTTGGCATAGGCGATGAATTCCTTCAGGTTGCGCACCGGCAGGCCCGCGTTCACCACCATCAGGTTGTGCTCGCGCACCAGCATGACCACGGGTGCCAGGTCGCGCGCCGGGTCGAACGGCATCTTGGCGTAGAGACTGGGATTGATCACCGTGGGACCGGCGGCGGCCAGCAGCAGCGTGTAGCCGTCCGGCGCCGCGCGCGCGACGAGCTCTGCGCCGATATTGCCGCCGGCGCCGGGCCGGTTCTCCACGATCACCGTCTGGCCGAGTTCGTCCTTGAGGCGCTCCGACAACAGCCGCGCCAGGATGTCGGTGGAGCCGCCGGGCGCGAACGGCACCACCAGCCGGATCACCTTGCCGGGATACGGCGCGTCCGCCAGCGCGGGCCGCAGCGGGACCAGCGCGCCCAGCAGCATGGGCAGGGCGGCGAGAATGTGTTTGATCATGGTGTCTCCTCGGACGATGGGCGCACGCCGCGGGCAGGCTCAGCCGCGCGCGGCGGCAAGCGCGAGCGTGCGCTTGGCGATATTGAGCTGGTGGATCTGGCTGGTGCCTTCGTAGAGGCGGAACAGCCGCACGTCGCGATAGAAACGCTCGATGCCGAAATCGGCGATATAGCCGTAGCCACCGAACATCTGCACGCAGCGGTCCGCCACCCGACCGCACATTTCGGACGCAAAGTATTTGCAGATCGACGCCTGCATGGTCACGTCCTCGCCGCGGTCGCGTGCGCGCGCCGTTTCCAGAACCAGCGCGCGCGCGGCGTGGATCTCGGTCTGGCAGTCGGCGATCAGGGCCTGCACGAGCTGGAAATCGGCCAGCGGCTGGCCGAACTGGCGGCGCTCGCTGACGAAGCGCACGGCTTCGTCGAGCATGCGGATGGCGGGCCCCGTGCACAGTGCCGCCAGGTGGATGCGTTGCTTGTTGAGCACCTTCATCGCGGTGCGGAAGCCCTGCCCTTCCTCGCCACCGATCAGGCTGGCGGCCGGCACGCGGCAATCCTGGAAATGCACTTCGGACACGGGCGATCCGGCCTGCCCCATCTTCTGGTACGGCTGGCCGGTGCTCAGGCCCGGCGTGTCGCGCTCGACCAGGAACGCGGAGATGCCGGCGGCGCCGCCGCGCTCCGGGTCGGTGCGCGCCAGCACGGTAAACAAGCCGGCGATGGGCGCATTGGTGATGAAGCACTTGCTGCCGTTGAGCACGTAGTGATCGCCCTCGCGGCGCGCGGAAGTACGCAGCGCTGTGGCGTCCGAGCCGGCCTCGGGCTCGGTGAGCGCGAAGGCGCCGGTGAGCGCGCCGCTGGCCAGCAGCGGCAGGTAGCGCTGCTTCTGCTCGGGCGTGCCGTCGGCCACCAGCGCTTCCGAGCCGATGCCGGTATTGGTGCCGACGCGCGCGCGGAACGCCACCGAGCACTGCGACAGCTCGATGGCGGCCAGCACCAGTTCCTCGGTGGTCATGCCCGCGCCGCCGTAGGCCTCCGGAATGGAATAGCCGAACAGGCCGGCCCCGGCCATCTCGCGCACCAGTGCCGCCGGCACCTCGTCGCGCGCGGCCACCTCGGCCTCGCGCGGCACCAGCCGTTCGCGCACGAAACGGCGCAGCTCCGCCAGGAAAGGCTGGAAGGTTTCCGGGTCCCTGATCATCTGTCTGTCTCCACTGTTCTTTCCGCCCTGGGGGGACGGTGTGCGAAGCAGCGTAGTAAGCGGCGCGCGGAAACAGGACCGTTGTTTCGCTATCTTGAACCCCAGATCCGCCGCGCGAGGCGGCGATGGCTATGATGGAGGCTCGTTCCCCACAGCCCTGCCGCCCATTCATGCCAAGCCGCCCGCATCATCCCGATCCGGCCTTCGCCACCACGCTGGCGCACGGGCTGGCGCTGCTGCAGTGCTTCCGCATGGGCGAGCCGGTGCTGAGCAACAAGGAGCTGGCCGAACGCACCGGGCTGTCCAAGGCCACGATCTCGCGCCTCACCTACACGCTGGCCGCGCGCGGGCTGCTGCACTACGACGGCGAACTGCGTCGCTACCGGCTCGGCACCACCACGCTGTCGCTCGGCTATCCGCTGCTGGCCAGCATGCGCGTGCGGCAGCTGGCGCGGCCGCTGATGAAAGCGCTCGCCGACCGCGTCGGCGGCTCGGTCTCGCTCGGCCTGCGCGACCGCTTGGAGATGGTCTATGTGGAAACCAGTCGCGGCCATGAAGCCATCGCGTTCCGGCCCGACATCGGCGCCACGCTGCCGATGCTGGCCACGGCGATGGGCCGCGCCTGGCTGTGCCGGGCGCCGCAAGATGCACGAGAGAGCGTGCTCGCGGCCTTGCGCGAGACCGAGCCCGCGCAGTGGCGCGAACACGGCGCGGCGCTGGAAGAGGCCGCGCACGACCTGGCCACGCGAGGCTTCTGTCTTGCGCGCGGCGAATGGCAGTCAGACGTGCATGCGGTCGCGGTGCCGATGCACGAGCCGATCGACGGGGAGATCCTGGTGTTCAACTGCGGCGTGCCCGGCGCGCGCATGGCGCCGCGCAAGCTCGAACGCGACATGGGCCCGCGGCTGCTGCGGCTGGTGCACGGCGTCGAAGCCGCACTGGCAAAGGCATGACGATGCAGCCTGCAGGGCAAACCGGCGAACGCGACCGCCAGTTCGCCAGCACGCTGGCCCGCGGCATCGACATCCTGCTGGCCTACCGGCCCGGCGAGGCCCTGCTCGGCAACGCAGACTTCGCGCGGCGCGCGGGCCTGTCGAAATCCACCGTGGCGCGGCTCACGCACACGCTCTGCGCGCTGGGCTACCTGCGCCACGATGCGGCGCTGGGCAAGTACCGGCTAGGTGCTGCCGTGGTGTCGATGGGCTATCCGCTGCTGGCGGGCATGCAGGTCCGCCAGATCGCGCGACCGCTGATGAAAGCGCTCGCCGACCACGTCGGTGGCGCCGTGTCGCTGGGCATGCGCGAGCGCACGCGGATGATCTACGTGGAGACCGCGCGCTCGACCGACAGCCTGGTGGTCACGCCCGATATCGGCGCGGCGCTGCCCATGCTCGCCACGGCGATCGGGCGCGCCTGGCTGGCCCGCGCGCCGGCCGCGGAGCGCACGGCGGTGCTCAACCGGCTCAGGCTGGAGGATCCGGAGATGTTCCGGCGACTCGCACCGGCGGCGGAAAGAGCCCGGCAGGATTTTGCGCGGCGCGGCTATTGCATCAACCGCGGCGAATGGCGCGATGAGGTGTACGGCTTCGCGGTGCCTTTGCTGCAACCCGTGGACGCGCAACTGCTCGTGCTCAACTGCGGGGTGCCGGCACGCGCGGGCAGCTTCGCCGCGGTCGAGAAGGACGTGGCGCCCCGGCTGGTGACGCTGGTGCAGACGGTCGAAGGCCTGCTCGGGATGCGCTGAACGACAGAGACGCTGCGTGGCAGCGTCCCTGTCCTGTCACCGGCGACAGGACGCCGGTGACAGGACGCCGGCTAAGCCCGGCTAACCCGGGCCAACCCTGGCCAACGCTTAACTGACGCGCTCCAGCACTGCGGCAAAGAAGCCGTCGGTCTGGTGCACGTGCGGATAGAGCGCCAGCATTTCGGCATCCTCGGGCAAGCCCGGCACCACGATCTTCTGCTCGGCCAGCACCTGCGAGGCCGGCACCAGGCGGAAGCCCGGATGCGAGCCGAGGAAACCGCGCACGATGCCCTCGTTCTCGGCCTCCAGCACGCTGCAGGTGGCATAGACCACGCGCCCGCCGACCTTCACCAGGCGCGCGGCGGACTCGAGGATCGATGCCTGCTTGGCGGTCAGCTCCAGCACCGACTGCGGCGACTGGCGCCACTTCAGGTCCGGATTGCGCCGCAGCGTGCCGAGGCCGCTGCAGGGCGCGTCCACCAGCACGCGGTCGATCTTGCCGGCCAGGCGCTTGATCTTGGCGTCGTGCTCGGAATCGATCTGCACCGGATGCACGTTGGACAGCCCGCTGCGCGCCAGGCGCGGCTTGAGGTTGGCCAACCGCTTCTCGGACACGTCGAATGCGTAGAGACGGCCGGTCGAGCGCATCAGCGCGCCCAGCGCCAGCGTCTTGCCGCCCGCGCCCGCGCAGAAATCGACCACCATCTCGCCGCGCTTGGGTGCAACCAGGTTGCACAGCAACTGGCTGCCTTCATCCTGCACTTCGACCAGGCCATTGACGAACAAGGGCAGCTGGTTCAGCGCAGGCTTGCCAGCCAGGCGGATGCCCGCGGGCGCCATCGGCGTGGCCTCGGCCTTCAGGCCTGCGGCCTCCAGCTCGGCCAGCGCGGCTTCGCGCGAGGTCTTGGCCAGGTTGGCGCGCAGGTCCAGCGGAGCCGGGCGCAGCCAGGCATCGCCCAGCGCTTCGACGAAGGCCGCGTCGTGGCGCGCCGCGAGCTCGTCGAACAGCCACTCGGGCAGGTTGGCGCGCACGCGCGGGGCCAGGCTGGCGCGTTCGATGGTGGTCAGCCGGTCCAGCCACTCGCCTTCCTCGGGCAGCAGGAAGGGGGTCAGCACGTCGCGGCCGAGCGTGGCTGCCAGGCCCAGCAGGGCGAGGCGGCGCTGCGAGGCGCCCGTGCCGGAAGCGGCGAACTGCGAGAACTCGACCCGCCGGCGCAACACCGCGAACACGGCTTCGGCGATGATGCCGCGCTCGCGGTGCCCCAGTTTCGGGTTTTCGCGGAAGTAATAGCTCACCACCACGTCGGACGGGCGCGTGAACATCAGCACCTTGCCCAGCAGGCGGTCGATGTGCTGGATATGGACGGCGTGCAGGCCGCCGTGCGGCGCGCGGCCCTGCTGCGGCGCGTGGCCGTCGCGGCTGTCGCTGGTGCGCGCGGCCTGGCGGATCGGCGTGGCCTTGCGCTTGTTGCGGACGGGCTGGCGTGCCCCTGCGGTATTCCGGCTCATGACTGCACCTCCTTAGCGGCAGCAAAGGCCGTGAAAAGCTGGGATTCGGCGGGGTCGACGCTGACCACGCCGGCATGCACGCGCAGCCGGTCCTCGACGAACCAGCGCACTGCGCGCGGGTAGATTGCGTGTTCGGCCGGCAACAGGCGCTCGGCCAGGCTCTCGGGCGTGTCGCCGGGCAGCACGTCGAGCGCGGCCTGGACGATCACCGGGCCGTGATCGAGCTCGGGTGTGACGAAATGGACGCTTGCGCCATGCACTTTGACGCCTGCCTCGATGGCCTGGCGATGCGTATGCATGCCGGGAAAGCAAGGCAGCAGCGAAGGATGGATATTCAGCATGCGCCCCGCATATTTGTCGACAAACCCCGGCGTCAGGATACGCATGAAGCCGGCCAGCACGACCAGATCGGGGGCATGGGCATCGATGGCAGCACCGAGCGCCGCGTCAAAAGAGGCGCGATCTGCATATTTCTTGTGATCGACCACGCCGGTCGGCACGCCATGATCGGCGGCGAACTGCAGGCCTTCGGCATCAGGCCGGTTGGACAGGACGGCCGCCACGCGCGCCGGCCAGCCCTCGGCGGCACAGGCGCGGACGATGGCTTCCATGTTGGAGCCACGCCCTGAAATCAGGATAACGATATTTTTCATCGCGCAATTCTACCAAGGGAGGACCCGTACACGACCAAAGCGAGCGCATTAGGCACTTAAAACACGCTAAACCCCCGTCGGCGCAACGATTTGCATGGCCTGCGCGCAACGGTGTTCCTTGTCGCATGATTGTGACGCCTCGCCCGCTCTGCTAGAGTGGCTGCTATCGTCCACGCGCAGACCGTTTCACGCGGCTTCAAGTGACAACAAGGACGAAGTGAGAAATTAGACGGGATATCGCATGTCGAACGCTGCACCGACCTTGCTGGTGGTCGATGATCATCCAATGGCCTTGTCCGGCACCACCGCCTTCCTGGCGGAAGTGATGCCCGACGTCGCGGTCCATGCCGCCGGGAGCGCCAAGGAGGCGCTCACCACCTTGCAACAGGGGTTGCGCCCGGACATCGTGCTGCTCGATATCTGGCTGACGGACGGCACCGGCTTCGATGCCATGCAGGCGCTCAAGACGCTGGTCCCCTCCGCGCGCTTCATCTTCATGTCGGCCGAAGCCACGCCCGAGATCGTGGGCCGTGCGCGCGCGCTGGCCGCCTACGGCTTCGTCGGCAAGCACCTCGACGCCAATGCCTTCACCGCGGCGGTACGCAAGGTGCTGGCGGGCGACACCTCCTTCCCCTCCGACGAAGCCCTCAACGGCCGCGCCCAGTCCTTCGGGCCGGCCCACGGCATTCCTGTCACTCCGGCCGAACTGGGGCTGACCCCGCGCCAGGGCTCGGTGCTCGCGCTGGTGCTCGAAGGCCTGCCCAACAAGGTCATCGCACGGCGCCTGGGACTGACCGAGAACACCGTCAAGGAACACGTCTCGGCCATCCTGCAACGGCTCGGCGTGCGCACGCGCATGCAGGTGATGTCGCGCATGGAGCGGTTCCGCCTGCGCCAGTAAGCGCACGAAGCCCGGCGGATCGGGCCGGGAAGCACGATCAGCACGATCAACTCGATCAGCGCGATCGGATATCTGCATGATCGGAATGTTCGGAACAAGGCGAAGCGCTGGGCGTGCAACTTTGCAAACGGCGCTGGCCGTGGCCGCGTAACGCGGCGCCGGGACCTTCCGATGGCGCCTGTCAGGCCGGGCGCAGCCAGCGCCGCAGCAACAGGCGCAGCGCCGCCGGATCGACCGGCTTGGGCAGCACGAAGTAGCCGGCTTCCTCGGCCGCCGCCAGCGCGTCGGATTTCAGGTCGCCGGACAACAGCGCGCTGCGCGCCTGCGGCTGCGTGTTCTGCCAGCGCTCGAGCAGGTCCAGGCCATTCTCGCTGCCAGGCAGGCGCAGGTCGCAGAAGATGATGTCCGGCTTGAGCCCCTGCCCGAACAGGTGGTCGGCGTCCGCGCCGTGGGCCGCGCAGGCTACCTCGATACCCCAGGCTTCCATCAGCGCGATCCAGGCCTTGCGGATCTGCGTATCGTCGTCCACCACCAGCACGGTGCCGCGCAGGCGGTCCGGCTTGGCGTCCTCGGCCTGCGCCGAGGCGCGCACGGCCCGGATCGTGGCGACGGTCTCGGCCTCCACCGGCGCCAGCGAGAACCAGAATACCGACCCCCGCCCCGGCACCGAGCGCACACCATAGGTGCCGCGCATCAGGCGCACGCACTCCTTGAAGATGGCCAGCCCCAGCCCCAGCCCCTGGGACGGATCGCGCTGCGGGTTATGCACCTGGTAGTAAGGCGAGAAGATATCGGGCAGGTGCTCCGGCGTGATGCCGGCGCCGGTGTCCCACACCTCCACGCGGATATGCTTGCGGCGCTCGCGCGCGGTCACCAGCACGCCGCCGCGGCGCGTGTAGCGCAGCGCGTTCTGCACCAGGTTGAACAGCGCGCGGCGCAGCAGCACCGGCTCGGCCATGGCATACAGTTCCTCAGGCACGCGCGGCGTCAGCGTCAGCCCGCTTTCGCGCGCATCCGCGGCGAACTGGCTCATCACCTCGTTGATGAGATGGCCGAGTTCGCACGGCTCCAGCGTGGGCAACACCTTGCGGCCTTCGAGCTTGGACAGGTCCAGCAGCGAGCGGAACAGCAGGTCGATGGTCTGGGTGCCGGCCGCCACCTGCTCGACCAGCGGATGCAGCGAAGACGACTTGTTGCGCGCGCGCAGCGCCTCGACCAGCATCACGAGCGCATGCACGGGCTGGCGCAGGTCATGGCTGGCGGCGGCGAGGAAGCGGGATTTCTCCTCGCTGGCGTGCAGCGCCCTTTCCTTTTCTTCCTGGAACTGCTTGGCCAGTCGCCGGCTGTCGCTTTCGAGCTGGATCGCCCGCACCAGCGTGCGCTGCAGGTTCAGCGCATGGCGCGTGAGCATGATGGCGTAGACCATCAGCAGCAGTTGCACGTAGGTGCCGTGACCGGGAAATGCATAGTCGGCCAGCAGGATATTGGGCACCAGGATCGGGACGCCGGCGTAGACCAGGTTCGACGGCACCGGCGACTGGGCGGTGACCCCGCCCGCCAGCACGCCGAGCGCCAGCAGGTACAGCACGCTGGAGAACACGGTCGAGCCGGTAAAGAGATGCAGCAGGGCGGAGCTGCCCCAGGTCAGGCCGGTCAGGAAGGCCATTGCCCGCATATTGGCCCACCACTTGCGCGTATGCGCCGAGCGGCTCATGGTGGCGCCGTCGCGCAGGTAGCCGAAATAGAACCAGCCCGTAGCGGTGGTCAACACCAGCATCACGCCGCACCAGCCCAGCAGCGCGGCATGGTCGGCAGCGGACCAGAAGGCGATCGCGGTCAGGACCGGCAGCACCAGCGAGGCGACGATGGCGGTGGGAGAGACGCGGTGGATGGTCGCCAGCAGCTTGGCCCGCGTGTCGGTATCGAGCGGAGGCCCTGGCGGCGGCAGGATTCGGTTGAGCAGCGCGATCAAGGGAAGGGCTGGGGCGTCGGAAGCGATCCGCCGTATCATGCCGCCTTTTGGGGCGCGGCGCCACGCCGATGGGTCGATCCGTGCACAAAAACGCCAGCTCCCGGCCCCGCTGCGGCGCGGCCGGGCGAAACTTGCCCCCCATTCGCCTTATAATGCTCGCTTTATCCGAACGCCTGACGCCGTCCTCGTGAAAGTCTTCCGTGGCCTGCCCAATGCCGAGAGCCGTGCGCCCTGCGCCCTCACCATCGGCAATTTCGACGGTGTCCACCGTGGCCACCAGTCGCTGCTCGCCCGCGCGCGCGCGGCGGCAGACGCGCGCGGCCTGCCGCTGTGCGTGATGACCTTCGAGCCGCACCCGCGCGAGTTCTTCACCCCGGACAAGGCGCCCACGCGCATCGCGCTGCTGCGCGACAAGCTCGAGAGCCTGCGCCGCAACGGGGTCGACCGCGTCGTCGTCGAGCATTTCAACGCCCATTTCGCCGCCCAGTCTCCGCAAGCGTTCGTGGAGAACGTGCTCTGGCATGGCCTGCACACGCGCTGGCTGCTGGTCGGCGACGATTTCCGCTTCGGTGCCAAGCGTGCCGGCGACTTTGCCTACCTGCAGCAGGCCGGCGGCCAGTTCGGCTTCGACGTGGAACAGATGGGTTCGGTCTCCGAAGGCGGCGTGCGCATCTCCAGCTCCGCGGTGCGCCAGGCGCTGGCCGACGGCGATCTCGAGCATGCGCGCCGCCTGCTCGGCCACGGCTACGCCATCAGCGGCCACGTGATCCATGGCCGCAAGCTGGGGCGCGACCTCGGTTTCCCCACCCTCAACCTGCGCATCTCCCACAAGCGGCCGGCGGTCAGCGGCATCTTCGTGGTGCAGGTGCACGGGCTGGGCGAGCATCCGGTACCGGGCGTGGCCAGCATCGGCGTGCGCCCGACCATCGAGGATGCCGGCCGGGTCCTGCTGGAAGTCCACCTGTTCGACTTCAGCGAGAGCATCTACGGCAAGCTGGTGCGGGTCGAATTCATGAAGAAGCTGCGCGACGAGGCCCGCTTCGACGGCCTCGAAGCGCTGACCGCGGCCATCGCCAAGGACAGCGCGGACGCCCGCGCCTTCTTCGGCCTGACCGCGCCGGGCTCGCCCGCGGGCACCACGCTGGCAGCGGGCGGGCGCGACTTCGCCACTTCCGCCACCGACCGAATTAGCTAGCGCCCCGTTCCCGCGCAGCGGGACCCGGGTCGCTACCCCTTCAAAACCGTGGCTTCCCCGCAGCCTGCCCACGCCGTACCGCGCGCCCGCACCCAGCCGAGCTAGTGCCCCGCGCGGCAACCGAATTGCCCCGAGAATCGACATGTCCAACGACAAACGCGCCAAGCCCGAAAAAAGCAAGTATCCGGTCAACCTGCTCGAGACCCCCTTCCCGATGCGCGGCGACCTGCCCAAGCGCGAGCCGCTGTGGGTCAAGCAGTGGCAGGAAAAGCAGATCTACAAGAAGATCCGGGCCGCCCGCAAAGGCGCCAAGAAGTTCATCCTGCACGACGGCCCGCCGTACGCCAATGGCGACATCCACATCGGCCACGCCGTCAACAAGATCCTCAAGGACATGATCGTCAAGGCGCGCGGCCTGTCCGGCCTCGACGCGGTCTACGTGCCGGGCTGGGACTGCCACGGCATGCCGATCGAGATCCAGATCGAAAAGCAGTTCGGCAAGGGCCTGCCGGTGCAGGAAGTCCAGTCGAAGGCGCGCGCCTACGCCACCGAACAGATCGCCCGCCAGAAGCTGGACTTCGAGCGCCTGGGCGTGCTGGGCGACTGGGAACACCCCTACCTGACCATGAACTACAGCAACGAAGCCGACGAGCTGCGCGCGCTGGGCAAGATCATGGAAAAAGGCTACGTGTTCCGCGGCCTCAAGCCGGTGAACTGGTGCTTCGACTGCGGCTCGGCGCTGGCCGAGGCCGAGGTCGAGTACAAGGACAAGACCGACCTCTCGATCGACGTGGGCTTCCCCTTCGCCGAGGCCGACAAGCTCGCGCATGCGTTCAAGCTGCCCGCGGCACAGCTGGCCGCCAAGCCCGGCTGGATCGTGATCTGGACCACCACGCCGTGGACCATCCCGTCCAACCAGGCGCTCAACGTGCACCCGGAAGTGGAGTACGCGCTGGTCGACACGCCGCGCGGCTACCTGATCCTGGCCACCGAGCGTGTCGAGGAACAGCTCAAGGTCTACGAGCTCGAAGGCAGCGTGCTGGCCACCACCACCGGCGCGGCGCTGTCGGAGATCCGCTTCCACCATCCGCTGGCCAAGATGGACGCGGGCTACGACCGCCTCTCGCCGGTCTACCTGGGCGACTACGTCACCACCGATACCGGCACCGGCATCGTGCACTCGGCGCCGGCCTACGGCGTGGAAGACTTCCAGTCGTGCAAGGCGCACGGCATGAAGGACGCCGACATCATCAGCCCGGTGATGGGCGACGGCGTCTACGCCAGCACCCTGGCGCTGTTCGGCGGCGAGAAGATCTGGGACGCCAACCCGAAGATCGTGGACACGCTCAAGGCCTCGGGCAACCTGTTCAACTCGCACAAGTACACCCACAGCTACATGCATTGCTGGCGCCACAAGACGCCGATCATCTACCGCGCCACCTCGCAGTGGTTCGCGGGCATGGACGTGGACCCGGTCGACGATGGCCCCACCCTGCGCGAGACCGCGCTGGCCGGCATCGAGGCTACCGAGTTCTTCCCCGCCTGGGGCAAGCAGCGCCTGCACAACATGATCGCCAACCGGCCCGACTGGACCCTGTCGCGCCAGCGCCAGTGGGGCGTGCCGATGGCCTTCTTCCTGCACAAGGAAACCGGCGCGCTGCACCCGCGCACGCCGGAACTGCTGGAAGAAGTGGCCAGGCGCGTGGAGCAGCACGGCATCGAAGCCTGGCAGACGCTGGACCCGAAGGAGTTGCTCGGCGACGAGGCCGCCCTCTATGAGAAGAACCGCGACACGCTCGATGTCTGGTTCGACTCCGGCACCACGCACTGGAGCGTGATCCGCAGCTCGCACCGGGAAGACCTGTACGATCCGTCGGCCGACCTGCCCGAAGGCCGCCTGGCGGACCTGTACCTGGAAGGCTCGGACCAGCACCGCGGCTGGTTCCACTCCTCGCTGCTGACCGCCTCGATGCTGTATGGCAAGCCGCCCTACAAGGCGCTGCTGACGCACGGCTTCACCGTGGACGGCGAAGGCCGCAAGATGTCGAAGTCGGTCGGCAACACGGTCTCGCCGCAGGATGTGTCGAACAAGATGGGCGCCGAGATCATCCGCCTGTGGGTGGCTTCGACCGACTACTCCGGCGAACTGTCGATCTCCGACGAGATCCTCAAGCGCGTGGTGGAGGGCTATCGCCGCATCCGCAACACGCTGCGCTTCCTGCTGGCCAACCTGGCCGACTACGACCACGCGCAGCATGCGCTGCCGGTGTCGGAATGGCTGGAGATCGACCGCTACGCGGTGGCGCTGGCCGACCGCCTGCAGCGCGAGATCCTGTCGCACTACGACGGCTACGAGTTCCACCCGGTGGTGGCCAAGCTGCAGACGTTCTGCTCGGAAGACCTCGGCGGCTTCTACCTCGACGTGCTCAAGGACCGCCTCTACACCACGGCCGCCGGCTCCAAGGAGCGCCGCGCCGCGCAGAACGCGATCTACCACATCACCCAGGCCATGCTGCACTGGATGGCGCCCTTCCTCTCGTTCACCGCCGAGGAAGCCTGGCAGATCTTCGGCCACGGCACCGAGCACCGCGACACCATCTTCACCAGCACCTACTACGAGGTGCCGGCGGTCGACCAGGCCGACGAGCTGCTGCAGAAGTGGCACGCCATCCGCGAAGTACGCGCGGAAGTCACCAAGCAACTGGAGTCGGTGCGCGTGGACGGCGAGATCGGCTCGTCGCTGCAGGCCGAGGTCACCATCCAGGCCGGCGGCCCCGTGCTGGCCGCGCTGCAAAGCCTGGCCGACGACCTGCGCTTCGTGCTGCTGACCTCCGCCGCCAAGGTGGCGCCCGCGCCGGAAGGCGGCGACCTGCTGGTCACGGTCACGCCGTCGGTGCACGCCAAGTGCGAGCGTTGCTGGCACTACCGCGCCGACGTCGGCCGCGACCCGGCCCACCCTACCCTCTGCGGCCGCTGCGACAGCAACCTGTTCGGCGCCGGTGAACACAGGAGCCACGCCTGATGGCCACCACCACCACGCGTAGCGCGCGCGGCACCAAGCGCGCCAGCAAGGGCAGCAGCACCACGCCGCTGCTGTGGCTGGCGTTCGCCCTGCTGGTGATCGTGCTCGACCAGTTCTTCAAGATCGTCATCGTCCGGACCTTCGCCTACGGCGAGTCGCGTCCCGTGACCGGCTTCTTCAACCTGGTGCTGGTCTACAACAAGGGCGCGGCGTTCAGCTTCCTGGCCGACGCCGGCGGCTGGCAGCGCTGGTTCTTCACCGGGCTCGGCGTGGTGGTGGGACTGTTCATCGTGTGGATGCTGTACCGCCACACCGGCCAGCGCCTGTTCTGCTTCGCGATCTCGCTGATCCTGGGCGGCGCCATCGGCAACGTGGTGGACCGGGTGGCCTACGGCCATGTGATCGACTTCCTCGACTTCCACATGCGCAACTACCACTGGCCCGCGTTCAACGTGGCGGACTGCGCCATCACGGTGGGCGCGGTGCTGCTGATCGTCGATGAACTGCGCCGCGTGCGCCGCCACTGAGGGCGGCCGCCGGCGGCAGGCACGCGCCCCGCTCAATAGCGGATCGCGTACCAGGCATGCTTGAGGTATTCGGCAAGCACGGCGCTGCCCTCGTAGATCACCAGCGAGTTCGTCAGGCTCGCGCCGGGATAGACGCCATGAGCGCCCCACTCGACCTCGCCCCAGGTCTGGCGGAACGATTGCAGGGCCCGGCTGGTGTGATACCAGCTGGTCACCAGCACCGCCTGGCGGGGCGCGAAGCGCTCCAGTTGCGCCCGCGTCATGCGGGCGTTTTCCATGGTGCTGCGCGAAAAGCACTCGTAGCCGATACGCCCGCGCGGCACACCGGCCATGACCAGCCGGCGCACGTTCAACAGGCAGTCTCCGGTGCCGGTGACGAACACGAAGGGCGCCACGCCGGCGTGGTACAGCTCCGCCGCGCCGATCACGCGCTCGCCCGACTCCCCGCCCAGCACCACGATCCAGTCCGCCCGCGCCGGTACGTCCTCGCGCGGCAGCCATTGCCTGGCGAAGGCCAGCAGCAGCACGGCGAGCGCCAGCGCGCAGGCCAGCAACAGCAGGATCAGGTTCTGCAGGCGCAGGGGCCGCTGCGGGCGGTGCTGGCGAAACAAGGGACGTGGCGACATGAGGACGGCGAGGAAGGTGGCTCGGCAGAGGCGGCAACGGGGGCGGGAGCGCCGGTGACGGCGCGCCCGCCAACGCGCACGCGGGCAAGCCGGTATTATTGACGTTTCTCCGGCGCGGCGGAATGCAATCGATGGGCAACCCGGCCGCGGCACCCGGATCACAACTTCGAGCAAAGAGCATATCCATGGATCTGCGAGGCAAGCATCTCGTCCTTGGCATGACCGGCGGCATCGCCTGCTATAAATCGGCCGAGCTGGTCCGCCTGCTGACCAAGGCCGGCGCCACCGTGCAGGTGGTCATGACCGAGGCCGCCACCCAGTTCATCACCCCGGTCACCATGCAGGCGCTGTCCGGCCGCACGGTGTTTACCTCGCAATGGGACGCGCGCGTGGGCAACAACATGGCCCATATCGACCTCTCGCGCGAAGCCGACGCCATCGTGATCGCGCCCGCCTCCACCGATTTCCTTGCACGGCTGGCCCACGGCCTGTGCGACGACCTGCTGTCCACGCTGTGCATCGCGCGCGACTGCCCGCTGCTGGTGGCACCCGCCATGAACCGGCAGATGTGGGCGGCACCGGCGACCCAGCGCAATGCCGCGCAGCTGCGCGCCGACGGCGTGACGGTGCTGGGCCCGGGCAGTGGCGACCAGGCCTGCGGCGAAGTCGGCGACGGCCGCATGCTGGAGCCGGCGGAGCTGGTGGAGGACATCGTCGCATTCTTCCAGCCCAAGCCGCTTTCCGGGCGCCGCGTGGTGATCACCGCCGGACCCACCTTCGAGGCCATCGACCCGGTGCGCGGCATCACCAACCGCTCGTCCGGCAAGATGGGCTTCGCCATTGCGCGCGCGGCCCGCGAGGCCGGCGCCGACGTGATCCTGGTGGCCGGCCCGACCGCCCAGCCGACGCCGCGCGGCGTGGCGCGCACCAACGTGGAAAGCGCCCAGCAGATGCACGACGCGGTGCTGGCGAGCCTGCCCGCCGCCGACGTGTTCATCGCCGTGGCGGCCGTGGCCGACTGGCGCCCGGCCGAGGTGGCCACGCAGAAGCTCAAGAAAGCCAACGACACCGACACGCCGACGCTGCAATTCGTGCAGAACCCGGACATCCTCGCCGCCGTGGCCGCGCGGCCGGACGCGCCCTACTGCGTGGGATTCGCCGCCGAGAGCGAGAAGCTCGAGCAGTACGGCGAACAAAAGCGCCAGCGCAAGAACGTGCCCTTGCTGGTAGGCAATATCGGCCACCACACCTTTGGCCTGGACGACAACGAGATCGTGCTGTTCGATGCCAAGGGCATGACGCGCCTGCCGCGCGCCGACAAGCTGACGCTGGCGCGCGACCTTGTCGCGGCCATCGGCCAGCGCCTGCCCGCCCGCGGCTGAACCCCCTCGCACGAGCCCCGACCATGTCAGAAAGCAAACCCAAGCTGCGCCTCTCGGTGCTGGACCAGAGCCCGGTCATCGCGGGCCATAGCGCGCGCGATGCACTGGCCGCCACGGTGGATCTGGCCCAGGCCGCCGATGCGCTCGGCTACACGCGCTACTGGTGCGCCGAGCACCACGGCCTGCGCGGCGTGTGCAACCCCGCGCCGGAAGTCATGCTGGCGCGCCTGGGCAGCGTCACGCAACGGATCCGGCTGGGCTCGGGCGGCGTGATGCTGCCCTACTACAGTCCCTTCAAGGTGGCAGAGCAATTCCGCATGCTGGAGGGCCTGTTCCCCGGCCGCATCGACCTCGGCGTGGGCCGCGCGCCGGGCGGCGACATGCGCACCGCGCAGGCGGTGGCGATGGGCGACTACAACCGCGGCGACCGCTTTGCCGAGCAGGTGCAGGATCTGTCCTGGCTGGTGCGCGGCGAAGTGCCGCCGGGACATGTCGCCGAGGGCGTGGTGCTGCAGCCGGAGATCGATACCCGGCCCGAGCTCTGGGTGCTGGGTTCGAGCGACTACGGCGGCGCGCTGGCGGCCCGGCTGGGGCTGCGTTTCGCCTTCGCCCATTTCATCAATCCGCATATGGGCCACGCGGTGGCGCGCCATTACCGCGAGGATTTCGCGCCCGCCTATGAAGAGCGGCCGTACAGCGCGGCGGCGATCTTCGTGATCTGCGCCGACACCGAAGCCGAGGCCGCGGAGCTGGAGCGCGCCGTGGACCTGCGCCGGCTGCAGATGGCCTATGGCGTCAACGCGCCGATCCCTTCGCTGGCGCAGGCCGCACAGCACGAACTGACGGAACGCGACCGCCTGATCGTCGAGCGCGAGCGCCCGCGCACCATTTGCGGCACGCCGGAGCAGGTGGCGCAGCGCATGCTGGACCTGCGCGAGCGCTTCGAGGCCGATGAACTGGTGGTGCTGAGCGTGGCCGCGAGCTATGCGGCGCGGCTGCGCACCTACGAGCTGCTGGCGCAGGCCTTCGCGCTCCCGGCGGCCTGAGTCCGGTGGCCGTCCGGGTCCGCTCGGCTATCATCTCGGGTTGCCAACGTTTTTAGTTTTCCGGAACCGACCAGCCATGACCATCGAAGCGAACCCCACCGTCGAAATCAAGGTGCTCGACGCACGCCTGCACGAGTGGGGCCTGCCCGCCTACCAGAGCGACATGGCGGCGGCGATCGACCTGCACGCCTGCCTGGACGCGCCGCTGGCCATCGAGCCCGGCACGCCGGCGCAACTGGTGCCGGCCGGCTTTGCCGTGCACATGGCCAACCCCTATATGGCGGCCACCATCGCGCCGCGCTCGGGGCTGGGCCACAAGAAGGGACTCGTGCTGGGCAATTCCATCGGTGTGATCGATGCAGACTACCAGGGCCCGATCATGGTCAGCGTATGGAACCGCAACGCGCCCGGCACCGAGCCGATCGTGATCCAGCCGGGCGAGCGCATCGCGCAGATGATGTTCGTGCCGGTGCTGCGGCCGGTGTTCAAGACGGTGGAAGATTTCTCCGCCGACACCGCGCGCGGCGCGGGCGGATTCGGCTCGACCGGCGTGCATCACGCCGGCAAGGGCGCCTGAGCGCCCCGGCAGGGATCCGGCGCGCTCAGCGCGCCTGTTCGAACAGCAGCGCCACGCCGCCGGCCACCGAGGCCGGTATCAGGCTTTCTTCGGGGCCCAGGTCCAGTGCGCCCACGCCGGCGGCGCGCCAGCCCGCGCGAGCCGCGGCCAGGTCGCCGGTGCTCAGCCGGATGGCCGCATAGCCCGGCACCGCGCGCCGGACGTGCTCCGTGCCGGTGGCGGCCGGCAGCGCCTGCGGCGTGGTCACCACCAGCGTGGCGCCATCCAGCGCCAGGCTGCAGATGTGATCGCTGAGCTGCGTCATCTCGCCGCCGGTGAGTTCGGCATAGGCGCGGCCAGCCGCTTCCACCAGCGCCGGCGCGACCACCAGGAACATCGCGGCGATACCGGTGGCGCCGTTGGCGTGCGTGGTCCATTCGGGGCGCCACAGCAACTCCGGGGTGCGGTGCTCGCACAAGAAAAAGCGGGCGCCGGGAGCGTCGTCGATGGCGGTGACGCGGAACGTGGCAGGATGCTCGCTGCCGTCGTCCAGGCGCACCGGGCGCGAGAATTCGATCGGATCCGAGGTGTGCCAGCCGCCGCGACGCAGTTGCGCCGAGGCCTCGAAGCTGTCGGCGCTCTTGCAGGACAACGCCGCGCATCCGCCGCCGGCTTGCTGGGCATCCCAGTAATACTGCCGCGTGGGGCTGGGGGCCGTGACATGCAGCAATTCGAGATAGTCGCTCCCCAGCATCACGCAATGGTTTTGCGAGCCGAGCGTATGGTAGCCGCGCGGCGTCAAGGTAAAGCCGAGCCCGCGCCACGCCTGCGCCGCGGCATCGAGGTCTGGGCACACCATCACGGCATGGTCTAGCGGTTCCGTCGTCATCGCTGCCTCGGCAATTCTCTGCAAATCTCTGTCATCAATCGAACTGGATATTGGCCTTGCGCGCCACGGCCTGCCATTTGTCGTGCTCGTGCCGCACCAGGCTGGCGAGTTCGGCGGGGCTGCCACCGACGATCTCGAACCCCTGCGTGGCCAGCGCGTCCATCACGCGCTGCTGGCGCAGCGCGCGCACCAGCGCATCGTGCAGCCGCATCACCGTCGCCTCGGGCAAGCCGGCCGGGCCGAACACGCCGATCCAGGAATAGGCCTCGAAGCCACGGTAGCCCTGCTCGCTCACGGTGGGCAGTTGCGGGAACTGGCGCAGGCGCGTGGTGCCGGTCACGCCCAGCAGCTTGACCGTCTTGGCCGCCACGTGCGCCTGCACGGCGGCATAGCTCGAGAAAAAGACGTCGACTTCGTTGGACAGCACGGCCTGTACCGCCGGGCCACCCCCTTTGTATGGAACATGGAGGAAACGCACCCCGGCTTCCGTCGCCAGGGCTTCCGCAGCCAGCTGGTTCAGGCTGCCGATGCCCGACGACGCATAGTGGATGCTCTCCGGCTTCTCGCGCGCCATCTGCACCAACTCCTTCACATTGGAGGCGGGCAGCGAGGGATTGGCCGCAATCACAAGAGGGAAGCGCACCAGCTGCGAGATCGGCGTGAAATCGCGGAAGGTGTCGTAAGGCAGGTGCTTGTAGGCAAACGGGTTGATCGCGTGGGTATCGAACGCCATCAGCAAGGTGGTGCCGTCCGGCTTGGCGCGCGCCACCGTGCTGGATGCGATCAGGCCACCCGCGCCTGGCTTGTTGTCGATCACCACGGTCTGGCCCAGCAGGCTCTTGAGGCCAGGCTGGAGCTGGCGGGCGACGATGTCGACGCTGCCGCCCGGGGGGAAAGGCAGCACCATCGAGATCGGGTGGCCGGCACCGCCGATTGCGGCTTCGCCACCGGCGGCGGCCAGGCCGGGCACGGGAATCAGGGGCATCGCGCCCAGCGGCAGCGATTTGAGGAGCAGGCGGCGCAGCCGCGAGCAATCGGGTCGGGACATCGGGTACTCAGGCGAATGGCGGGCTCGCGCGGCTGCAGCGGCAGTCGCACCCGGCCATAACAAAAAGGGCGGCATTGCTGCCGCCCTGTATTTTGCCCGAGGATAGCACGGATTGCAGACGACGGCCCGGCCGCCGTCCACACGCCTCAGACTTCTGCCTTCTCGTTTTCCGGCGCCTCCGGCGGTTCCGGCGGTTCGGCCGCAGCCTCCGCGAAGTCCAGCTTGATCTGGTCCTGCTCGTCGAGATCGACCACGACCTTGCCGCCCGAAACCAGCTTGCCGAACAGCAGTTCGTCGGCCAGCGCCTTGCGGATCAGGTCCTGGATCAGGCGCTGCATCGGCCGCGCACCCATCAGCGGATCGAAGCCCTTCTTCGCCAGGAACTTGCGCAGTTTCTCGCTGAAGCTGGCTTCCACCTTCTTCTCGTGGAGCTGTTCCTCGAGCTGCATCAGGAACTTGTCGACCACGCGCAGGATGATTTCCTCGTCCAGCGAGCGGAAGCTGATCATGGCGTCCAGGCGGTTGCGGAACTCCGGCGTGAACATGCGCTTGATGTCGGCCATCTCGTCGCCTTGCTCGCGCGACGAGGTGAAGCCGATGGTGGCGCGGTTCATGGTCTCGGCTCCCGCATTGGTGGTCATGATGATGATCACGTTGCGGAAGTCGGCTCGGCGACCGTTGTTGTCGGTCAGCGCGCCATGGTCCATCACCTGCAGCAGGATATTGAAGATATCCGGATGCGCCTTCTCGATTTCGTCCAGCAGCAGCACGCAGTGCGGCTTCTTGGTGACGGCCTCGGTCAGCAGGCCGCCCTGGTCGAAGCCGACGTAGCCCGGGGGCGCGCCGATCAGCCGGCTCACCGCATGGCGCTCCATGTATTCGGACATGTCGAAGCGCAGCAGCTCGATGCCCATGATGAAGGCGAGCTGCTTGGCGACTTCGGTCTTGCCGACGCCGGTCGGGCCCGAGAACAGGAAGGAGCCGATCGGCTTGTCGGTCTTGCCCAGGCCAGCGCGCGACATCTTGATGGCCGAAGCCAGTGCCTCGATGGCGGGATCCTGGCCGAACACCACCGACTTCAGGTCGCGGTCCAGGGTCTGCAGCTTGCTGCGGTCGTCCTGGTTGACGCTCTGCGGCGGGATGCGGGCGATGCGCGAAACGATGTCCTCGATCTCGCTCTTGCCGATGGTCTTCTTCTGCTTGGACTTCGGCAGGATGCGCTGCGCGGCGCCTGCCTCGTCGATCACATCGATGGCCTTGTCCGGCAGGTGGCGGTCGGTGATGAAGCGGGCCGACAGCTCGGCTGCGGCAGTCAGCGCCGCCGCCGCGTACTTGACGCCGTGGTGCTCCTCGAAGCGCGACTTCAGGCCGCGCAGGATCTGCACGGTCTGGTCGACCGACGGCTCCACCACGTCGATCTTCTGGAAGCGGCGCGACAGTGCCGCGTCTTTCTCGAAGATGCCGCGGTATTCCGTGAAGGTGGTCGCGCCGATGCACTTGAGCTGGCCCGACGACAGCGCCGGCTTGAGCAGGTTGCTGGCGTCCAGCGTGCCGCCCGAAGCGGCGCCCGCGCCGATCAGCGTGTGGATCTCGTCGATGAACAGGATCGCGTTCGGATTGTCCTTGAGCGACTTGAGCACGCCCTTGAGGCGCTGCTCGAAATCGCCGCGGTACTTGGTGCCGGCCAGCAGCGCGCCCATGTCGAGCGAGTACACGACCGCCTTTTCCAGGATGTCGGGCACTTCGTTCTTGGTGATGCGCCACGCCAGGCCTTCCGCGATGGCGGTCTTGCCTACGCCGGCCTCGCCCACCAGCAGCGGGTTGTTCTTGCGCCGGCGGCACAGCACCTGAACCACGCGCTCGACTTCGCTCTCGCGGCCGATCAGCGGATCGATCTTGCCGGCCTTGGCCAGCACGTTCAGGTTCTGGGTGAACTGCTCCAGCGGGCTTTCCTTGCCATCGCCGCCCTCGCCCTCGGCCGTGCCGTCGCCATGCTTGGCCGGCTCGGCCTGGTCCTTGCGGATACCATGGCTGATGAAATTGACCACATCCAGCCGCGTCACGCCCTGCTGCTGGAGGTAGTACACCGCGTGCGAGTCCTTCTCGCCGAAGATCGCGACCAGCACATTGGCGCCGGTCACTTCCTTCTTGCCGTTCGAAGTGGACTGAACGTGCATGATGGCGCGCTGGATCACGCGCTGGAAACCCAGCGTGGGCTGGGTATCCACCTCGTCGGTGCCGGGCACCACCGGGGTGTTGTCCGCGATGAAATTCTTCAGACTGGTGCGCAGATCCTCGATATTGGCTGCGCAGGCGCGCAAGACTTCCGCTGCCGTGGGGTTGTCAAGCAACGCCAATAGCAGGTGCTCCACGGTAATGAACTCGTGGCGTGCCTGCCGCGCTTCAACAAACGCCATGTGCAGGCTGACTTCCAATTCTTGCGCAATCATGCTTCCTCCATCACGCACTGCAACGGATGACCCGCCTGCCGCGCGTGCGTTGACACCAGCTCGACCTTCGTCGCCGCGATATCCCTGGTATAGATACCGCAAACCCCCTTGCCTTCCCGGTGGACGGTCAGCATGATCTGCGTCGCCGTCTCCCGGTCCCTGCTGAAATACTGCTGCAGGATCATCACGACGAACTCCATCGGGGTGAAGTCGTCATTCAGCAGCAGGACCTTGTACATCGCGGGCGGCTTGAGCGCCTGCTCTTTCCGCTCCAGTACGGTGCCTGCTTCGCGTTGTGGGACATTTGCCAGCCGTGTAGCCATGGCTTTATTCTAACCCTTACGCACAACTCTGCAATTTGGGGAAAAGACGCCGGATTCAAGAGGCCGATGCAGCGACCGTCGAAATTCCGGAGATGCCGAATGCATCCGGGTACACCTCGCGGGAGCCGCGGCGCTGCCGGGCTCCAGTCCCCTCCAAAATACCACCGACCGCCGTTCCTTTCCCGCCACACCCTACGGGGAGTGGGGAATCTGCCAACTTGACAGGGGTCAGGTTTGACAGAAGAATCGTTCGCACATTCACGTCTGGTTACGCGAGCCAAAGCAACAAGCCGGACCTGGGTGATCCGTGAGCAGGGAGGCCCACGAATCCGGCGGCGGCGAGTCAGATACAGAAACTGGCCGCCACGCGGTACCCGCAAGTCGTGCCATCGTGCCCGGCCCGGTCTGACCGGTCCGAGCGCGAGGCCGCATGCCGGGTGCCCGGCTGGCCGCGGCGCTTTCCCCCGCTCGTATCCTGCTTTTTCTGTTGGGGGAGTTTATGGCAAGCGGTATCGTCAAATGGTTCAATGACGCCAAGGGCTTTGGGTTCATCAAGCCGGACGACGGCGAAGAGGAACTGTTTGCGCACTTTTCGGCCATCCAGATGAGTGGCTTCAAGACCCTGAAAGAGGGTCAGCGCGTGTCCTTCGAAGTCATCCAGGGGCCCAAGGGCAAACAAGCCACCAATATCCAGGACGGCGCCTGAGGCCTCTGTGCGCGGCCGCACCCGCCGACAGAGCGCGAGGCGGCCACGAAAGGATGCGGGGGAAGCTCTCCCCGGAACGGGATCGGTCCGCGCCCCCCGGACATCGCCTGGCCTAGACAGCCAGCGCGCCATGGACGGAAAAGCAGGCTGAACAGCAGTACGCAACGCATCCGTCAAAAAGCCCGGTCAGGTCAATGCCGGGCTTTTTGTTTGCCATGCGCCGCGCTACACCCAGCCCTCGATGTGCAGCCCGCTGGCCTGCTCGGCCGCCTCCCGCGTGACCGCGCGCACGGTCTGGCCAAAGGTCCAGACATGGCCTTCGGGATCCCGCGCGCCATAGACCCGGTCGCCGTAGAACTGGTCTGCCGGTTCCCTGACGATTTCCGCGCCGGCGGCCCGCGCCCGCTCGCAGTGGGCATCGATCCCCTCCAGCAAGTGAACATGGACCGACTGCGTGTTCATGCCGCCTGCCGCGGCGGGACTGGCGGTGTAATCCGTCCAGGCGCTGCCGATCATGATATAGCCGCCGCCGAAGCGCATCTCGGAATGGACCAGCTTGCCTTCGCGGTCGGTGATGACCATGGCGCGCTCGAAGCCGAACGCCTTTTCCAGCCAGTCCAGGGCCGCGAGCGGGTCGCGGTAATAGAGCGCGGAGCCGAAGGCCGCGCGCCGGAACGGATCTTCCATCATGCCTCCCCGGGCAGTTTCCCTCGACACTGAACAAGCTAGGTAACGCCCTGCCCGATTGCAAGGCGGCCCGGCGCGGCCTCATGAAAAAACCCCGGGCCTGCTTGCGCGGGACCGGGGTTGGTCGGTGTGCGGCGGCGCCTGGGCGGCGCGGAGGCCGGCAGCCGCTTACATATTGTCGATCAAGACCTGGCCAAAGCCCGAGCACGACACCTGGGTCGCGCCTTCCAGCAGGCGGGCGAAGTCATAAGTGACCTTTTTCGACAGGATCGATTTCTCCATCGACGCGATGATCAGGTCGGCAGCTTCGGTCCAGCCCATGTGGCGCAGCATCATTTCGGCGGAAAGGATTTCGGAACCCGGGTTCACGTAGTCCTTGCCGGCATACTTCGGCGCGGTGCCGTGGGTCGCTTCGAACATGGCCACGGAGTCCGACAGATTGGCGCCGGGGGCAATGCCGATGCCGCCGACCTGCGCGGCCAGCGCGTCGGAGATGTAGTCGCCGTTCAGGTTCAGCGTGGCGATCACCGAGTACTCGGCCGGGCGCAGCAGGATCTGCTGCAGGAAGGCGTCGGCAATGGCGTCCTTGATCACGATCTCGCGGCCGGTCTTCGGGTTCTTGAACTTGCACCACGGGCCGCCGTCGATCAGTTCCGCACCGAACTCCTTCTGCGCCAGTTCGTAGGCCCAGTCACGGAAGCCACCTTCGGTGAACTTCATGATGTTGCCCTTGTGCACGATGGTCACCGACGGCTTGTCGTTGTCGATCGCGTACTGGATCGCCTTGCGCACCAGGCGCTGGGTGCCCTGGCGGGAAACCGGCTTGACGCCGATCCCGGAGGTGTCCGGGAAACGGATCTTCTTGACGCCCATTTCATTCTGCAGGAAGGCGATCAGCTTCTTGGCCTGGTCGCTTTCGGCTTCCCATTCGATGCCGGCGTAGATGTCTTCCGAGTTCTCGCGGAAGATGACCATGTCGATCTTCTGCGGCTCGCGCACCGGCGAAGGCACGCCCTTGAAATAGGCGACCGGGCGCAGACAGACGTACAGGTCCAGTTGCTGGCGCAGCGCTACGTTCAGCGAACGGATGCCGCCGCCGACCGGCGTTGTCAGCGGGCCCTTGATCGACACCACGTATTCCTTCAGGGCCGCGAGGGTTTCTTCCGGCAGCCAGACATCGGGACCGTACACCTTGGTGGACTTCTCGCCGGCGTAGATCTCCATCCAGGAAATCTTGCGCTTGCCTGCGTAGGCCTTGGCCACGGCAGCGTCAACCACCTTGATCATCACCGGGGTGATGTCCAGGCCCGTCCCGTCACCCTCGATAAAGGGAATGATCGGATTGTCCGGAACATTCAGCGAAAAATCCTGGTTGACCGTGATCTTTTCGCCGGCCGGAACCTTGATGTGTTGATACATGACGTCTCCAGTGCGGAACGGGGGATTGAAACTGCCGCCAGGCCCGTGACCGGACGGCGAGATGTGGGTGACGCGCGGGGGCATTTTAACGGGGAACGGCATGGCCACGATGCTGCGTCGCATCACGACGGAGCGTCCGCGCGCACCCCGGTGCGCGCAAATCCTCTATCCCTATGTGCAAAATTTGGTCTTATATAAGACATAAGACCGTTTTGTATTATGCAGCAAAATTTCATGATCCGCCATCTCCGCGGCACCCCCGAATCCTGCCACCGCCCCGCAACCGGGCGCCCGGCTGCGGCATACTGGCGCCGGCGGGCGCCCGGCCTGCACCGTTTCCTCGTATCCGCATGACCCTGATTGCCCTGAACAAGCCCTTCGGCACCATGAGCCAGTTTTCCGCCCACCCCACGCGGCCGACGCTGGCCGACTGCGTGGCGCTGCCCGGCGTGTATCCGGCGGGCCGGCTCGACGCCGACAGCGAGGGCCTGCTGCTACTGACCGATGATGGCGCCCTGCAGGCGCGTATCGCGGATCCACACCATAAGTTGCCGAAGACCTACCTGGCCCAGGTGGAGAACATTCCGCAAGACCAAGCGCTCGCGCGCCTGCGCGAGGGCGTCGATCTTGGCGATTTCCGCACGCTGCCGGCACGGGCGCGCTGCATCGAGGAGCCCGTCTTCCTGTGGCCGCGCAATCCGCCGGTGCGGTTTCGCGCCGCCATCCCGACGCAGTGGCTGGAGCTGGAGATCCGCGAAGGGAAAAACCGGCAGGTGCGGCGCATGACGGCGGCGGTGGGCTTTCCCACCCTGCGGCTGGTGCGGCTGAAGATCGGCGCGCTCGACCTGCGCACGCTCGGGCTGGCGCCGGGACAATGGCGCGAAATCGCGCCCGCGGACCTTGGCCTCGACACCCCGGGCTCGCCACGCGCAGGCGCACCAGGCGGGTCCGCCGCCCCTCAGGGACGGCGCCCCGCGCGCCCCCGCCCAGGAAGTTACAAAAATTAACAGAGAGAAGGTCAACGACTCACCACTCGGTTTCGTTTTTGACACTGACGCGTCGCATACGAGTCACTCTTTCGAATCGAATTCAACCTTCCAAGGTAGATAGCATGAACAAACTGATCGCTGCTCTGGTTGCCGGCCTGTTCGCCACCGGCGCTTTCGCCCAAGCCGCCGCTCCCGCACCGGCAGCACCGGCTGCCGCAGCACCGGCAGCTGAAGCTCCGGCCGCAAAGCCCGCGACCAAGAGCACCAAGAAGACCCACAAGAAGCACGCTCACAACAAGACCAAGGCTGCTCCGGCTGCCAAGACCGAAGCTGCTCCCCAGTAAGCGCATTGCTGGCACGCCGGGTCCTTTGGGTCCGGCATGAGAGAGGCAGGCTGCCCGTCGGGTGCCTGCCTTTTTTGTTGTCCGCCCCGGCGTGCCGCGCGCGTGGCACGCCCGTGCAACGCGGCGAAATATGCGAGCCAGCCGCCCGCCTCGCAGCTGCGTTATGCTGGCGGCTGTCCTGAACCCGTCATACGCCGCCTCCCTTTCATGCGCCCTGTCCTCCCGTTACTTCTCGCCGGCGGCTGCGCCGTTGCCGCCCTGACTTCCGCGTTTGCCCAGGCGCAGGCCAGCCTGCCGGTCAGGCAGCTCACCGCAGGCATGTACGCGATCAAGGCGGAGATTGCCGCCACGCCGGAATCCCGCGAACTCGGGCTGATGTACCGCAAGACCATGCCCGCCAACGAGGGCATGCTCTTTGTCTTCGAGGAGAAGGCAGGGCATTGCTTCTGGATGAAGAACACCGACCTGCCGCTGTCGATCGCCTTCCTCGCCGATGATGGCGCCATCGTCAATATCGAGGACATGGCGCCGCAGACGGAAGACAACCATTGCCCGCGCGCAGCCGTGCGCTATGCGCTGGAAATGAACAAGGGATGGTTTGCGCAGAAGGGCCTGAAGGCCGGCGCGAAGATCGGCGGCCTGCCGCAGCCGCGCTGAAGGCGCAGGGCGCGGCGGTCCGGCCGCCGCGCCCTGCGACGAGATCAGTCGCGGAAGTTGTTGAAGTCCAGCGGCGCCTCGGGAACGTCCTTGCGCAGCAGGGCGATCACGCTCTGCAGGTCGTCGCGCTTGGTGCCGGACACGCGCACCGCATCGCCCTGGATGCTGGCCTGCACCTTGATCTTGCTGTCCTTGATCATCCGCACGATCTTCTTGGCCAGGTCGCCGGTGACGCCCTTCTTGATGGTGATGACCTGCTTGACCTTGTCGCCACTGATCTTGTCGGTCTTGCCGTAGTCGAGGAAGCGCACGTCCACATTGCGCTTGGCCATCTTGCTGATGAGCACGTCCTTGACCTGGCCGAGCTTGAAATCGTCATCGGCGAAGGCGGTCAGCTCGTTTTCCTTGTGCTCGACCCGGGCGTCCGATCCCTTGAAGTCGAAACGGGTGGTGATCTCCTTGTTGGCCTGTTCGACCGAGTTCTTCACCTCGACCATATTCGCTTCGCACACTACGTCAAACGACGGCATTGCATTCTCCTTTGTCTTGCGTGTTGCTGATGTTGCTGATGTTGCGGTGTAGCGCCGTTCGCCCGCAGCGGCAGGCCGATGGCGGCGCTTACGTATAATCCAGCCTACCCTGCAGTCCGGCGCCGCCGCGCGGCCGCCGCTTCACCTTTCCCTTGCATGGCAGATTTCCACGAATTTTATCCCCTGCGCCGCCACAATACATTCGGATTCGACGTGCGCGCGCGCTTCGCCGTCCATGTGCGCAGCGAAGCCGACCTGCTGCATGCGCTGGCGGATCCCCGCGCGCATGGCTTGCCGCTGGTGGTGCTGGGCGGCGGCAGCAATGTGGTGCTGACGCAGGACCTGGATGCCCTGGTCCTGCTGATGGAAATCCCCGGCTACACCGTGAGCGCGGCCGACGATACCTTCCTGGTGACCGCCGGCGCCGGCGAGAACTGGCACGCGCTGGTCTGCCGCACGGTCGCCGACGGCATGCCCGGCCTGGAAAACCTGGCGCTGATTCCCGGCACGGCGGGCGCCGCGCCGATCCAGAACATCGGCGCCTACGGCGTGGAACTGCGCGAGCGCTTCGAGCGCCTGCGCGCATGGGACCGCCGCGCCGGCGAATTCGTCGACCTGACGCTGGACCAGTGCCGTTTCGCCTATCGCGACAGCCTGTTCAAGGGCGAGGGCCGCGACCGCTACATCATCACCGCCGTCACGCTGCGCCTGCCGCGACCGTGGCAGCCGGTGCTCGGCTACGCGGAGCTCGCGCGGGAAGTCGCGCAGGATCCGGCCGCGCCGGCCACGGCCAGCCGCATCCGCGATGCCGTCATCGCCATCCGCTCGCGCAAGCTGCCCGACCCGGCCGAAATCGGCAACGCGGGCAGCTTCTTCAAGAATCCGGTGGTCGGCGCCGGGCAACGCGATGCGCTGCTGGCGCAGCACCCCGGCCTGGTCAGCCATGCCCAGCCGGACGGCAGCTACAAGCTGGCAGCCGGCTGGCTGATCGACCAGTGCGGGTTCAAGGGCCTGAGCGACGGCGCGGTCGGCGTCTACGGCAAACAGGCCCTGGTGCTGGTGCACCACGGCGGCGGCAGCGGGCAGGAACTGCTGGCGCTGGCAAGCCGCATCGCCGATACCGTGGCGGCGCGCTTTGGCGTGCGCATCGAGCCCGAGCCGGTCGTCCTGTAAGAGCGGCGCAGCCGGGCCCGGCTGCGCTGCCGTTCTTCAGGCGAAGTGGCAGACGTAGTCCAGGGTTTCCTGCACGTCGATGTCGAAGCTGCTGTTGCCCGGCACATTGAACTGCTGGCCTGCGCCGTACGTGTTCCATTGCTCCTCGCCCGCCAGGCGCACGCGGCAGCTGCCCGCGTTGATTTCCATGATTTCCGGCGCGCCCGTGCCGAAGGTCAGCGTGGCGGGGAAGATCACGCCCAGCGTCTTGCGGGTGCCATCCGGGAACAGCACGGTGTGGCTGACGCACTTGCCGTCGAAGTAGAGGTTGGCTTTCTTGACGACGGAAACGTTGTCGAACTGGCTCATGCTTTTTCTCCTTTGATGCGGGTTCTGGGTGTCTGGATGGGCGGCACGGCGACGCGGGCGCGGCGCAAAAAAGGGGCCGTGACGGCCCCTCTTCCTTGCTGCCACGCCCGGACCGTGCCGGGGCGGGATCAACTCGCCTTATTCGCCACGCTGGCGACGGGCGTTTTCAGCGATGCGCATGCGCAGCGCATTGAGCTTGATGAAGCCGCCGGCGTCGGCCTGGTTGTAGGCGCCGCCGTCGTCGTCGAAGGTCGCGATGGTCTTGTCGAACAGCGTGTCCTTCGAATCGCGCGCGACCACGATCACGTTGCCCTTGTACAGCTTCACGCGAACCCAGCCGTTGACCTTGGCCTGGGTATGGTCGATCAGGACCTGCAGCGCGCGGCGCTCCGGGCTCCACCAGTAGCCGTTGTAGATCAGGCTGGCGTAGCGCGGCATCAGGTCGTCCTTCAGGTGCGCGACTTCGCGGTCGAGCGTGATCGACTCGATGGCGCGGTGGGCCTTCAGGATGATGGTGCCGCCGGGGGTTTCGTAGCAGCCGCGGCTCTTCATGCCGACGTAGCGGTTTTCCACCAGGTCCAGGCGGCCGATGCCGTGC